>DATDGE010000070.1:0-3792 GCA_036522255.1 Nitrososphaerales archaeon
CAGCCAACGGGCGTCTCTCAGGCCTCATATTTGAGCCAAAGACCGACGACCCCTCCAACCCAGGCAAACCGAGCTCTTGCCGTGTGAGCATCCAGTTCGACAACGCCGACCGCGCAATCCCCATCGACTCGGACCTGGTGACGGTGACCAGAGAGCTGAAGGAGGACGGGGACAACAGCTACTACATCAACGGAAGGAAGACGACCAGAGGCGCCCTCACGGACATAATCGACCTCGCAGGCCTTTCTCCCGGGGGCTTCAACGTCGTGGCCCAGGGAGCAGCCACGAAAATGGCTGACCTGACGCCGGAGGAAAAGAGGAGGGTTATCGAAGGTGTCGTGGGGATTTCGAAGTTTGACGAAAGGAAATCGGAGGCCCAAAGGCAACTCGGCCAGGCCGACCAGAGGCTGGAGGTTGCTATGGCGCGTATCGGGGAAATGAGGAGTACACTCGAGTCCCTGGATACCCAACGCAACGATATGGTGAGGTTCAACCTGATAGAATCGCAGATCAATTGGCTCAACGCGGTGATGACGTCGAGGAAGATTGGCGAGTTGAAGGAAAAGCTCTCGACACTCCGCTCGCAGGAGCAGGAGCTCAACGCGAGACTGAGCGACCAGGCCGTGCGACTTGTCGAACTTGAAAATCGCATCGGCCAGGTGGAGAACGAGAAGACCAGGTTCATAGTAGACGTCATCCAGGGAGGCGGGGCAAGCCACGTCGAACTTCAGTTCCAGCTCGCGGAGATGAGGAACGAACTCGAGACATTAGAGTCTGATTTCAAATCCGCGCAGGGAAATGTGGCCGAACTGGATGGCGAAACCATCCCCCAGCTTAAGGTAGCGGTGTCAGGCAAGCAGAAGGAGGTCAACGCAGCGAACACCAATGTCAGACAACTGACCGCAGAGATTGAGAAACTAGACGCTCGCCACGCTGAATTCGCCCAAAGGCTCAAAGATTACTTCCACGCCGGGGAAGAACTTCGCTCCACCATTGAGAAGAAGGGAAAGCAGGTCGTGCGTGCGCAGGTGCGACTCACCGAGCTCGGCCAAAGACTCGGCCAGGTGGACCTCACCATCAACGGGGTCAACGCAAGCCTGGGAGTCGAAAAGAAGAGGCTGGATGAGCTTAAGCTCAGGGTAGACGGGTATTCGACCGTCCTCACGAAGCTCGAATCGGACACAAAATCGCTCTTCGAGCTTTATGAAAGCTCGACTGCTGAGCTTGAACAGCTAGACGACAACATGGCGGGAGCCGAGAAGACGAGGGACAAACTGGTCACCTCCATTCAGAGCGCTTCGAAGATACTCGAAAGGGCATCTTTGGAAGTTTCGAAAGAGGAAGTGTTCCGGCACATGTCCGAAAGCCTGGCCGGAGAAAGGAGCGGTCAGATGAAGCTGCAAGAGTTCTGCGATGGTGGAGGGGTCCCGGGTTATGTAGGCCGCCTCGGCCAGCTCGTGAAGTATCCGCAGCAGTATTCTAAAGCCGTCAACGCCATAATGGGCCGGTGGATGGCTGCCTTCGTCGTTCAGGACCTCAGAGCAATGACCCAGTTGATCAAAGCTGCAAAATCCCTGAAGGCCAGAAGTTTCTCGGTGATACCGTTAAGCGAAGTCGAGTCATCCAAGGCTGTCAGCGTGGAAAGATCAGCAGGCGTCGTCGGGCCGCTGTCCGAGGTCATAAAGTGCGAAAAAGAGTTTGAAGGGCTTGCCAACTTCCTTGCAGGCGACTCGGTCCTCGTCGAATCCGAGGCCATCGGCTACATCATGTCATCGGAGGGTGTCCGAGCCGTGACCCCCGACGGGGAGACCTTCGAGCCTGGCGGCCGGGCCTTCAGCTACGGATACCAGGAGCTCATGGTCAACCTGATCGAAGGGCTCGAAAACCTCGAAGGGATCAGCGAGGTGGAGGACGCGGTGGGAGCGCTCAAGGGAGCGATAGAAAGGCGGAAGTCGGAACTGGACACTTTGGAATCGAACTCGCGCGTCCTGATGAAGGAGCGAGTGAAGAAGATAGTTTCGACGACGAGCCTGAAGGCCGAGGCTACAACAATCACCAGGATGGCGAGCAGGTACAGGAGCATTTTCAAGAACATGAGCAACGAATACCAGAAGCAGGACGCTGCCGTCACGAGGCTGGAGGCGAAGCTGAAGCACAATCTGGAGGATAAAGAGTCCATGACCCAGGCCATCGCATCTCTGCAGCGGGTGGTGATTGATACCCAGGCCCTCGGTCTTGACGCGATGCTCGCGGAGCTGGACGGAGCTAAGCAGTCGCTCTCCTCGGAGATCGATTCGACAAGGAACAGGATCCAAGACCTCGACCTCAGCCTGAATCGCGAGCGAGCGAACCTGGAGAATGTCCTCCTCAGGGCCCTCGAAGACAATCAGCTGGACCTGGCCAACGCAACGGAAGACCTCCAGTCGAACAAGCAGTTCGTCAGGGAAGCGCCCAGAAGAATCAAGGAACTCACGGAACAGAGGAACTCCCTGGAGGAACAAATCTCAAAACTGATGAACTCCTCGAAAAGGAGCCAGCCCGTCCTCGACGAATTCGACAGCAAGGGCAGGAGGCTCAAGGAGGAGCGAGACGCCGTGGCACGTTCGATCGCAGGCAACCAGAAGGACCTGTTCGCCCTGGCCAGCCAGTCGGCATCTACGCAGGAGAAAGTGGAGGATGGCCTGGGAAGCTTGAGGATGCTCGGTTATGCCCTGGAGCTCGAGTTCTTCGATGGGAGCGAGTCGTTGCTCGGTGAACTTCAGGAAGAGTACCGCTTGGTCGTCGGGTCGGTCAACAAGGGGGCCGACAGGCAGTACGCAGAGATGTACGTCAATTACAAGAGCCTCTCGGTCAGGCACAACGAGCTTGAGAACGAACGCAATTCAATCATCAGCTTCATCGACAGCGTCGAATCGGAGAAGAAGAAGGTCTTCATGTCAGCCTTCGACAGGGTTGGGAGCGAGTTCAGCTCTATTTTCGAGAACCTGACGGGGGGCCGCGCCCTCCTCGAGCTGGAAAACCCTGACGAGCTCTTCACTGGAGGCGTCTTCCTGCGAGCAGACTTCGGCAACGGTCTCCGAGAATCCTCGCAGCACAGCGGAGGGCAGAGGGCCGTCACAGGCGTTTCGATGATACTCGCCATGCAGGCCGTCCAGCAGCATCCCTTCTACCTGTTCGACGAGATTGACGCCGCTTTGGACGCGATCAATTCGAACCGCCTTGCCCGGTTCCTGAAGCAGAAGTCTTCCGAGGCCCAGATAATCGCCATGACCCTCAGAGACATGTTCCTGGCCGAGAGCGACATGACCTTTGGAGTCTACTCAGCCGGGGGCGTTTCCAGGGTAGTACACTACAAACCTGCGCAGGTGCCCAGCCGTGCCTAGTTCCTCCCTGCTCTCCAGGCCCCCGCTCAATGTGCTGATCGACCCGTCCCTTGCCAAGCGCAAGAGCCCTTGGGAGATCAACCTGTCAGAGCTTTTGGAGATGTTCCTGAAGGCGATCTCTGAGACTGACATGATTGACATGAGGGCGGCCGGGACCGCAGTCCTGTCGTCGGCCACAATCTACCGGCTCAAGGTCGAGACCCTGTTTCTCTTCGAAAGGCTGAGGCTGCAACGCAAGGCCTTCGACGGCACGGAACCACCTCAGATCATCATCATGCCCTTCAGGTACGAAGTATATTCCACCAATGTAGAAGAGCTCTTTGACGAGCTAGGCCGGATACTTCAGGAGATCGTCATTGAGGAAGAATCGGGTGCAGAAAGGAACCCGCTTTCGCTGGCCGAACTTACC
>DATDGE010000071.1:0-2295 GCA_036522255.1 Nitrososphaerales archaeon
TCGCGTTGCGAAGGACGATTTGGATAGGTGCGATGATAGTCTGCGAGAGCCTCCGCGGCATTGGCAACGTCTGCAGCGGGCTGCCAAGAGCGCTCCTGGGGGGAGTAGCCCGTCCAGTCGACCAGGTACTCTAGGCGCTGGTGGCGAATCCGTGAGTCGAGGATCTGCTCCACTTCATATTCATTTTCGCCGTCGATCATGATGGGAGGCGGGGGTGGCTGAGTGCGCCCTGGTATCTCGTTGGCGCGGTACGGGGTGAGGAGGGAAACGTGGAAGACTGGGTGGATTCTCATCTGAGCTGGCAATTCGAGTCTGTAGGCTGAGCGAGCTTCTCCCACGACCTCCGTGATCTTGAAGGGGCCCAGGCGCTTGGCGTCGAGTTTGAGTGAGGGCCGGGTTGTCTTGATGTGCTTGCGAGACAGCCATACGAGATCTCCTGACTGGAACGGGGGGCTTTCCTTAACATGGGCGTCGAATGCCCTCTTGTATTTGAGCTGAGCATCTCGTAGGGTGTGGCGAAGGTCCTTGTGGATTCGTTCCAGCTTCTCGACGAGAGCCTCGGCCGCAGGGTTGGAGCCTTCGCGCGTGGCGGGATCGACAATTGACATCCGAGGGTGGTATCCATAGTTGGCGAGGAAGGGTGACGTCTGGGTGGATGCATGCTTAGCGTTGTTGTAGGCGAATTCAGCAAGGGGAAGCAGGTCGTACCAGTTATCCTGCTGATAATGACAGAAGATGCGTAGATATTGCTCGAGAACCTGATTGACACGCTCTGTCTGGCCATCTGACTGGGGGTGGAAGGCGGTAGAAAGGTTGCCTTTGATGTCGCAGAGCTCTAGCAGGCTCTTCGTGAACTTGGCGGTGAACTGAGACCCGCGGTCGGAGACAATGTTTGAGGGTAAGCCATGGAGTCGGGTAACGTCGCGTAGGAAGAGTCGTGCCGTCTCTTGGGCCGTGACTGCTGAGGTGGTCGCTGAGAAGTGGGCCATCTTGGTGAACCGGTCCACGCAGACGTAGATAGCATCGTATCCCTGTGATGGTGGGAGCTCCACGATGAAGTCCATCGAGATCGATTTCCAAGGGCCGCCGGGGATAGGGAGAGGCTGAAGAGGTCCATGGGGGCGTTGGCGAGGGGTCTTGTTGCGCGCGCAGGTGTCACATGAGTTGACGTACTGGTTGACCCATTGCCGCATGCCAGGCCAGGTGTAGTTTCGCGATAGAAGCTCGTGCGTCTTGTCTTGTCCTGGGTGGCCTGCAAGCGGGGCGTCATGGTGAGCCTGGAGCAGCTGTAGCTTGATGGGATCTTGGGCTGGGACATAGATGAGGCCACGCTTAAGGACCAGGTCGTCCTCTAGGGTGAACTGTGCAAGGTAATCCTTCGCATCGTCTGGTCTGGGCATTGCAGGGTCTTGCAGGTATTGTAGGTACCGGCCGATCTGTTCATCGCCGGGGAGAGCTCGTTTAATCTCTTCGAGGATCGTCGGTGCGGTGTCAGGGTCTGCTGGGATCGTTGCGAGGGATGCGAGAGTTCGAGGGGATTCGTGCAGCGGGAAGTCCTTGATCTGGTGCGACTTGAGGAACTGGAATTCATTGGGGTTCTTCTCCCCCCCTTTCATGGGTCGGTGGTCGGGTCTTCTGGACAGCGCGTCTGGCTGGACGCCAAGGGGTCCTGGTCGATAGGTGATTGCAAAGTCAAAGTGCGAGAGTTTTTCTGCCCAGCGTGCTTGCCGGCGGTTGTATACCTTCGTTTCTGTGAACCAGAGGAGGTTCTTATGGTCCGTGATGACTTCTATTGGGTGGCCGGAACCCTGTAGGTGGTGGCGCCACACGGTGAGGCAATCGACAATGGCTAGCATTTCTTTATCGTAGATCTCGTAGTTCTGTTCTGCCGGGCTGAACTTGCGGCTATGGAACGCGACCGGATGTAGGACTCCGTCATCTCCGCGCTGGGATAGGATTCCTCCTTCGGCATAGTCGGATGCATCTGCCTCCACCGTTGCTGGGCGGGAATAGTCAAAGTGTCGCAAAATGGGTGCCGTAGTGAATGCCTTCTTGAGGGCCCGGAATGCTGAGTCGGCCGCGTGGTTCCAGTGGAATTGGGTGTTCTTCTGAAGGAGCTTGGTAATGGGGGCGATCGTCTTGCTGAAGTTCTTAATGAATCGTCGATAGAAGTTTGCTAGGCCGAGGAATATCTGGATGTCGAGGGTAGACTGAGGGGCTGGCCATGACGTGACCGCGGAGACCTTCTCTGGGTCCATCTGGATGCCTCCTGCTGATATGATGTAGCCTAGAAAC
>DATDGE010000072.1:0-2709 GCA_036522255.1 Nitrososphaerales archaeon
AGCTTTGGAAAGAAGAATCCAAAGGGGAGGGGCCCTTCGGTGAAACTATTCGAAGCAATCCTAATTAGAATGTTCGTCGCCGTGAAAAACGATGAAGTTCATCCTCGAGCATCGGTTTCCAAAGAGGATACGCTACGCCAAGGTCTACTTCGAGGCGGGCCCCACCTCGCTTTTCTTTTCACTGGACGGGACAAATGCTGATTGGCATGCCAGCATCGGAAAGACAAAGGGCCTCCGATTGACTGATGCAGAGTATTCAAGGCTGAGGGCCGAAGTTCCGGCCGTAGAGCTGCTCGATGACGATGGCAGAAATGTGTTGATCCGAAATGCGGCGGGCCAGGAGGAGCTTTGGGAGAAGCCTCGCTGGGTCTTGGCGCGGGCCCATAAGAAACCGACCGCCGCCGATTAGGAATCACTGCAGAGTTTTGCCTTTCTGACGATGAATCTACATAGTGATGTGAAAGATATCTTAAATCCAAACGCAGCTTCTGAGGGCCTCGTATGGAGAGCCTAGTGTTGGTTCCCTCCAACGCCCTCGAGGCTGCCACCCAGATCATCGACAAAGCCGAGACGAACGGGGTCAGACTTAGGCTTCTGGGGGGGCTCGCGTTCAAGAAGCTCTGCCCAAGCGCGGTCGACCCTCGCTACTTCAGGGAGAACAAGGACATCGACCTCATGGGGAAGAGGGAGGACTCAAGAAAAATCGTGAAAATCATGGAAACGCTCGGTTACAGACCACGTGAGTTGTTCAACAAGCTGAACCTAGGCCAGAGGCTCATCTACTACGACATAGCCAACAAAAGGAGAGTCGACCTGTTTCTCGACGAGTTCGTGATGTGCCACAAGTTCAATTTCAAGGAGAACATCTTGGCCGGAACCTACACGCTCCCGATCACGCAACTTCTGATGACGAAACTCCAGGTAGTGGAGAAGACAGAGAAGGAGTACAAGGACCTGACGGTGGCCTTCTACGACTTCGATGTGACTTCTGGCCCCGACGGCATCCGCGGAGACGAGATCGCAGACCTGTGTTCAAGGGACTGGGGGGTGTACACCACTTTCCGAAAAAGCCTCGAAGCGCTCGAGGCCGAGGCCGCTAATATGGACGGAAATGAGCAGGCGAGCGTAATTCAGCGGATTCAGAAACTTATGGCGATGATGGACTCCGCGCCCAAGAGTTTCGGCTGGAGGATGCGGGCAAGAATCGGAGAGAGGCAGAGGTGGTACGACCTCCCCGACGCCGACGGCGACCCGATGCTTGGCTAGCCCTTTCTGATTCTTAATATCGCCCCGCCTTCCCTTCCAACGGCGTAGTAGATCTTCGGGTCGGAGATTCTAATCTCCTTTCCAACGCCGCCCACTGGCGCCATGGTGACCAAGGTCCTATCGTCTTCCATTATCACAGACAGCGTCGAACCCTTCCTGACGTGGAGTCTCCCAGCCATCTCAGGCGTGAGAAATATGCCCTCCCCGCCGTCGTCGAAATCCAGGTCGACCTGCTTCCCTTTGTATGTCGTCGTGCCGACAAAGCCCTTCTTCGTCAGAGAAGAAACGTCCACGACGAAATCGAGCTCGGCCTCGTCGGCTTCGGCCACGCTACTACTCCTCTTCGGGCTCCTCGCCTGCCTTCTCTTCCGGCTCCATTGGGATCTCTTCCTCGACGAACTTCTCGCCATTCTCTCCCGTCAAGTCGTCTATCGGGTACCAGTGCTTGCGTCCGTCAAGTTTTGACATCTCGACTTCGCAGTACCCAGCCAGGGTCTGGCCCGTCATTGTTCCCATCCTGTCGCCATCGTTGAGTTTCACTTTCTGAACAGCGACCGATTCGTCTCCAAAGATTGCTTCTCGTTGGGCGTTGACTTTTACCTTTAGTCCCTTCGATGGTTTCAGGTCCATCGAGTTTGCCGGACGGAGTTACCGGATACTTAAAGCCTAAAGGATTCCAAGTCGTGAATTATTTTCCGCGTCTCCGCGGCCAAGTCGTCGAGCTTAGCCGGGCTCTTGCGTTTTAGTGCATAGGACGTCACAATCATTGCGACGCCCGGAACGGCGGTAAATGGATCGGGGGTGGCTATGATTAGCGCGACCCCGGCCTTCTTCAGGGCGGAGCTCGGGTTGCCAGGCTTCGTCAGTCTGTTGATTTGCCGCCTCACAGGAGCGGGATCAATGCTCGAAGCGAATTGAATCCTTGCTTCGCCCATCCTCCGAAGGGAGTCGGCTGCGGACCGGACAAGCCTCTTCTCCTGCATCCTTGGGTTGTTATTGTCCCACTCTTACGTTAATGGCGGCGGTCAAAGGACGTTGCCTCTTCGCTTAAATTAAATACGAAGGGCATATCTGCGGAAGCCGTGCCGAGGCTTCTGGACGAGCCCGAAATCAAGAAACGGCTGAAAACCTTGAAGGAATGGAAACACGACGGAAAGTTCATCACAAGATCATTCGAATTCGAGAGCTTCATGGAAGGCATCGGCTTCGTCTCCAGGGTGGCGGAGGTAGCGGAGAAAGAGGAGCACCACCCAGACATCCACATCAGATACACTACTGTCACACTCTCGATCCAGACTCATTCTGAAGGTGGAGTAACCGAGTGGGACTTGGAACTCGCCGGGGCCATCCATAAGATGGTGGCAGCGAAGAAGGCAACACCCCATGCAAAGCGCGGATAGACACCTGGCCGCGATGGTCTTCACCTCCAAACTAGGTCTCCCC
>DATDGE010000073.1:0-1748 GCA_036522255.1 Nitrososphaerales archaeon
GGGACCTTCTTCACAATCTCCCGGGCAGTAAGCACCGATAGGGCGTTTAGAATCTTCCCGGTATGGTTGACCGGGTTCTTCCCGGCTGTGGCCTCCATGGAGTATTGCCGCATGGGAGATATCAGTCCGTTGACTCTATTACCCCTTCCTGTGTTACCGTCGTCCCCCTGCTCTGCCGACGTGCCGGTGACTGTGAGATAGAAATCTCCGTGCTTGGGATTGTCTCCCGCGTTCAGCTTGAAGCTGACGTCCAAATCGACCACGGACGCGAGCTTATCCAACTCTTCGGACACGTCCTTGATGACGCTGACATAGTGGCTTGCGTCGGGCGTCTTTGAGCCGACCATGGCGGCAGCTACTGTCATTTCCAGCTTCCGTCCCCGCCTCATGGCCATCACCTTCACGTCTTCTCCGACCTCCGGGTACTTCTTCTTGAAGTCCGTCGAATTGAGGAGCTTTTCGCTGCCGAGGACCAGATTCTCCGTAGGTGTTAGGGGAGCAAATCCCACTCCTACCGAAGTATCGTTGGAGATGGGCATCGTGCTCTTCCTCATGAAGACGGCAACGAGGTCGGGTGAGCCCTGCTTGATTTTGGTATCTAACACCATATGCTCGTCAGGGTCCAGGAACCGCATCGTATCTTTGATGAACTCGCGGATTGCATGCCGCGCGATCTCCTCGACTGGGACTCCTACTTGCTTGCCCTGATAGGGGACCATCTCCGTGGCTCTGCCGGCGACCATCAAGTAGATCGGGGAGATTATAGACCCTCCACCGAACTTCGGCGCGGACCTTCCTCCGACGATAATTCCTTTGTCGACGTTGTGATGCAGAATAGCGCCGAAGTGTTCCAGGTAGTAGTTGCAGAGACCAAGTGAAACCGCTTCCGAGGCCCCGTCGATTAGGCTGTCGGGGTGGCCCTTCCCTTTGCGTTCGACTATCTCGACGTCCAGGTCCTGGACGCTATGACCCCTGATTTCTTCTACGTGAAGCGACCTCGGCACTCGGCTGTGCCTCCCTAAAGTCTGTCCTCTATCTTGACATAGAGGACGTTGTTGCCGCGGATGACGACCTTTCCATAGTTGGCCACTTTGGCGCCATTCTCGGATTCTTCGGCATCGACCAGTATGACGTTCATGTAAGGGTCGACGTTGGCCATCTTACCTCTGTACTCGATTTCATTTTTCAGTCTTACCGAGACCATCTTATTCGTTGCTTTCTGAAGGACTCCCAGAGGACGCTTAGTCTGTGAAGGTGCTTGAGGATTCACTTCGGACTTTTTCGCACTCCCGAATCAGAGTTAAAAAGACATCGGTGCTGAAAGCGCGATGAGACGGGTTTTCAAAGAAGTGACAGAATCGGAAGAAACGGCGTTGGATGCGGTCGAAAGAGCCTCAGGGTTCGCTTACTTCGGCTCGGGCTCCGACGCTATCGACAGGCTGCTCGGCGGAGGATACAGGGCTGGAAGGCTGACTGAAATCTTCGGCAGAAGCAACTCCGGGAAGACCCAGCTCGCGATGCAGGCCGCCTTGCTCGCTGCGAAGCAAGGAATTCAGACACTTTTCCTTGATACCGAGGGATCGTTTAGGCCGGAGAGACTGGAGGAAATGGCAAATGCGAGAGGGTGGAAGACGGAGGGGATCCTCGAGAACATATTGTATGTCAGGGTCGAGTCGTCTTCAGAGCAGAGGGAGACCACGCAGGGGATGGAAGCCAGAGCATCGACCGCCCCCTGCAAGCTGGTGGTC
>DATDGE010000074.1:0-2601 GCA_036522255.1 Nitrososphaerales archaeon
TGGGCGACTTTCTCCAGCTCTTTGACGGCGGCTTGAGGAACGCCGGGAATTTCGTGGGGGTGCTTCATCTTGGAGAGCTCCATCACCACCAATTCCGGGAAGCCTCCCTTCCCCTCCATCTCTCCAAGGGCGTACGAGAGCATGGAAGCCTCCAGCAGGACGAACTGCCTGTCCGACTGCTCCATCATCTTCTTCGCCATCGGGGAATCATCCATGTAGTCTGTGACCGCTCCGCATAGGGCGATCAGTCGAGCTCTTTCCGGAAGTTTGTCCTTGAATGTCTTGTAGGTGAGCATGCTCGCGCACTCCTTGGTGTCGTGAACCACCTCAACTCCCGCCTTCCTCAGCTTCCGCTTGGCATCTTCCGACATGAAATGATGGTCGATGTAGGTTACCTTGGCATTTGCCGCCAGCCTTTTCATCTGTTCAAGGAACTGCGGAAAGTCGGCGCTGTCCGCGCCGAGGTCGCTCAACACCACGCGTTCTGCATCGTCGGGGATTTGTCTCAGATTCTTGACCAAGTCATCGTAGTCCGAGAGGATGACCTCACCCCCGGTGGCGGCCACCGAAAGCGATGCTGCCCCCAGACCGTCGACATCCTTCCTGTGGGAAAGGCAGTAGGCTCTCAATTGTGGGCCCGGCCGGCTGCCTTGATTTAAGCAGGAGCGGGAGTGGCGGGAACTTCGGCTTGCATGTTTCTTCTGTGAACTAGGTAGGACAGCGGGGCCCTCACCGCAGCCCAAAGTGAAGGCACGATGAGCAGGTACACCAGCAGCTGGAACTCGAGGACAAGCGTGGTCCCCTGAGCGGACACCGCAAGGTTCCCCCCGTTCGTGATCATCCAAAGATACAGCGCGCTGACTAGTGCGGCGGCCGAAATGAACGGGACTGAGATGCCCTTCCCCTGAGTCAGAGCAGCAGCGACCTCGAGAATAGTCAAAACGATTCCGAATTCATAGACGAACGTAGGGATCGTAATCGGAGAAGATGGGATCATCTTTGAAAGGAACATGCCGGCGTAATAGGGGACTACGATCCAGAGCAGGACGTTGAGCATCAAGACCCAGGAGGCTTTGAGTATCCTTCTCCTCGTGGAGATCTTCTGGCCGAACACTTTCTACTGGCCTCCCTGGTGGACGAAGCCGCCCAGGTCGACCCCTATCCCCACGCTGGCGAACGGGACCATATGGATAGCCACAGTACCGTCGATCTTGTGGTTGCTCGAGCTCGCGAACTGGGCTATGTCAAGGACCGTCATCCGGAAACGAAGAATCCCCTGTTCCCCGGCAGGGACGCTGATACCCGAGGGCGAGCAAACAATGTTCGTCTGTGGAGTGCAGCTGACGGTCACGTTCAGGGCATAAAGGCCTCTGTTGGGGACTGTGATGTTGATGGAGACGATTTCGGAGGGGCCTTGCATAACCGCACTTCCTGTGGCCTGGGGGGATGGCCCCGATAGTTCCGACCTTACGGCACTCCAGTCCTGATACGCAGAATAGAACACTGTCCCAAGGACTAGGATCAGGGTCAGTGTTATGACAATGGAAACGCCCCTGATGACCTTCAGTCCTGTGGGAGTCTTCCTTTTCATAGCTGCCTCGGCCATGCAGTTTACAGGGTCCGGACCCCTGATTGAATATTTACGACGTATGGATTCAGGCTACATTTCCGACGGCTCTGTCCCGGGATTGGTCGTACCAGGCCCTCCCCATGGCTTCGGTGTTGAATGAGGCCCCGACCCTTCCTTTCAAGTCGACCGTGACGATGCCTGCGGTGTCCTTCCCCCGCGACCTGGTGATGAATCTGATCGCCCTTTGGGCGGCTTGGGGAGCCGCGTCGTCCTGCATGAATTCGCAGGCCTTGAAAGACAGAGCACACCTGATGATCTCCTCCCCCGTCCCAGTCGCGCATGCGGCTCCTGTCTTTGAATCGGCGAAAATCCCCGCCCCAATTATGGCCGAGTCCCCGACCCTCCCCGGGAGCTTGAGCCATCTCCCTCCGGTGCTGACTGCCGCGGCCGGAATCCCATCAGAACCTATCGCTACTGCGCCAACAGTCTCACCTGTCCTGAACCTCCGAACCAACTTCATGGCCTTGGCGTGGCCCTTCTCTTTCTTCAAGACCAGGAACCTGGCCGCGGTGGCTTTTGATGGCTTTAGGTTCTCGATTCGCATCCCGGCCAGGCGGGCGTAGTCAGCGCACCTCTCCCCGGCTATGAGCACGTACCCCGTGTTCTCCATGACCCACCTCGCGAGTGACACAGGGTTGTAAGTGCAGGTCACGTTGCCGACCCCTGCGCCCCTGAGCTCCTTGCCCCACATGACCGCCCCGTCGAGCTCGACCTTCCCCTCGGCGGTCAGACAGGCTCCCCTCCCGCAATTGAATGACCCGGTTTCTTCCATGTATTCCACCGCTGCCTGGGTCCCTTCCAAAGCGGACCCTTTCTTCATCGCAGCGATGCCGAGGTCCACCGCCTTGAGTAGGTGGCCGAACCTCCTGTCGCCCTTGCCGTAGCGGCCGCTCCCCGCTCCGCCATGTACGATAATGGATGGTTTCAGGAAGGTCTCCTTTGCCTCGAACGGGTAAGTATGAAAAGCTTAA
>DATDGE010000075.1:0-2225 GCA_036522255.1 Nitrososphaerales archaeon
AGGGCCGCATCGATCGCCAGGTCCAAGGGCCTCGACCCGCGTGACGTCGTCGAGAGCAAGACGGTCTTCGACTTGGCAGACAGGGTAAACCAGATGCTCCGCCTCGACCAGTTCGAGGGCCTCGTGGGCAGACTCCGTGAGCTCCTCCACACCACATCAAAAGAACGCGCAGCGCTTACAATCTCACAGGAGATCGCCCTAGGAAAATTCGGGGCCCTCGAGAGGCACGAGGCCCTGAGCTACGGGGTCAGGACGGGCCTTGCAGTAATGACCGACGGTGTCACCGTGGCCCCGCTCGAAGGAATATCCGGCGTTACGATAAAGCAGAACGACGACAACAGCGACTACGTCTGCGTCTCATACGCAGGCCCCATGCGTTCTGCTGGGGGTACCGAGGCCGGATTCTCCCTGGTCATAGCAGACCTGACTGCCAAGAAGCTCGGCCTGAGCAACTACAGGGCCCGGACGGAGGAAATCGACAGGTTCGCGGAGGAACTCAGAATCTACGAACGCGACGTCGGCAACTTCCAGTACAAGGTGACCGATGATGACATCAGGCGGGCCATCTCCAACCTCCCTGTGGAAATCGACGGTATCGAGACCGACCCCATCGAAGTCGTAGTCCACAGGAACCTGAAGCGGGTCTCCACCGATAGGCTCAGGGGTGGCGCCCTCCGAGTCTTGAACGACGGCGTCATCGGCCGGGCCAACAAACTTTCGAAGAAGCTGGCGAGCCTGAACATATCGGGGTGGGAGTTCCTCGACCAGCTCAAGGGGGCCACCCAGCAGACCACCAACGAGACCGAGAAGGCAGGGGCCCACTTCGATGAGGTCATCTCGGGGCGGGCAGTGCTCTCCATGCCACGGAGCAAGGGCGGCTTCAGACTGAGATACGGCAGGTCGATGAACACAGGTCTTTCGACGATAGGAATTCACCCGGCCGTTGCAACCTTGCTCGACTACCCTGTGGTGACGGGGACTCAGGTGAAAGTCGACATGCCTGGCAAGGCCGCTACCATAGCGTTCGTAGACTCCATCGAAGGGCCGACAATACTGACCAAGGACGGGAGCCTGATGAGGATCTCCACGGTCGCCGACGCAGAAGCAACCCGCGACCAACTCGATAAGATCGTAGACCTTGGGGACGTCCTAATCAGCTACGGCGACTTCCTGGAAAACAACAAGGCTCTCCCCCCTTCGCCCTACATACCTGAATGGTGGGTCCAGGACTTCGCAAAAGCGCTGACAGGGGTCCGCGGGGCTTCGGAAATCTTGGCCGCGGCCGGGGTCCCTCGCGAGAGGGCCTCACAGCTTGTGGCTTCCCCTACCACAATCCCGTCGGCGGCCGAAGCCATCGCAATCTCCCAGTCGCTCGGAATCCCGTTTCACCCGTCGCACTCACCGAGGTTCGACCGGGTCAGCCCGAACGAAATCTCAGAACTAAGGAAGAACTCTAGAATCGAGGGGGCAGACGTGGTCGTCGACATCCGGTCGAACCAGTCGAGGTGGATCCTAAACGCCTGTTTGATTGAACACAGAATTGAAGGGGACTCTGCAGTAGTCATCGGCGAGTCGGCCATGGTCCTCAGGACCCTCCTCAGACTCAACGAACCCGAGATTGTCCTCCCTCCAGACGAACCTGATTACGTCAGGAGTCTGACTGGGATTCAATTGGGGCGCCTCAGCACCACGACGATAGGTGTCAGGGTGGGGCGGCCGGAGAAAGCCATGGTCAGACGTCTGAAGCCTCCGGTCCACACGCTTTTCCCCGTGGGCCTAGCAGGCGGACCATCGCGCGACGTCTTCGTGGCCTCCAAGGAGGGGAGCGTCGAGGTCGAGGTTGCCAACCTCTACTGTCCCGATTGCGAGAAGAGGCGCCTAGGTTCCAAGTGCGAAATCTGCGGTGCATCGACGGCCCCGTTCAAATCCTGTCCCAGGTGCGGCACCACCACCCAGGAGGAAGCATGTCCCAATTGCAAGACAAAGACAACGCCGTTTTCCAAGATGGACTTCGACTTCGCCGCGAAGCTCAGTGACATCAGGAAAAGGATTCCACACAACCAGGCCAAGGCCGTCAAAGGAGTCCGAGGCTTGATGAGCGTCTCCAAGATGCCCGAACCGCTGGAAAAGGGGATCATCAGGAGCAGACACGACGCCTCCGTCTACAAGGACGGGACTCTCAGGATAGACGCAACGAACGCGCCCCTGACCCACTTTAGACCCAG
>DATDGE010000076.1:0-3931 GCA_036522255.1 Nitrososphaerales archaeon
CGGGCGACTCCTGCTCGTGGTCGATCGAGTTGTGGGCGTCGACCACTGAAAGGTCAAAGCCTGCCTGTGACGCTGGCCCGGTGAGTTCTGCTTCGACCTTTGTGTCAAGGTCGTCCGAACCGAGAGGGGCGAATGACAATGTCAGGATCATGTCGTCGGCGAAGGCCGACGCGCTTACTGTGGCTTTGCCCACCTGCGAGTGGATGGGGCCCCGGAGCACGGCCCCGTCTGCCTTGGGGGTGATTGAACGCGCGAGTTCGCTGACCTCCACGGAATATCTCAGCGCCTCTTCCCTGGTCGCAAGGTTCCTCTCGTGCCCCCCTGGTCTGTGCAGGGTCATCACAGGGCCCAGCTCTTTGAAGGACCTGTTGACCGCTCCCGGAAGGTCGTAGCTCCCCACGGGATGGAAAGGACCTGGGTGCACCCCTGGAAGCACGAGAAACGTGTCTCCGGATGCAGTCCTGAAGCGGAGGACCTTCGTTGTGATTTCGACGTCTTCCGCGTGATCTGCGATTATCCTCTCCAGCTCTGTGGGGTCTCCAGCCGTCCAGGTCTTCATGAACGCCCGGAAGAGGCTCAGCGCGTCGTGGCCGAGGCTCGTCCGCCTCCTTCTAAGCATCAGTGGAAAAGCGCAGATCAGGGCAAGGGCGACCACACCAGACGAAGCGGCGACGACGTCGAAGTGGCCGGCGAGCTCCTGCAATCTGATTACTGCAATGGTCGAAGCTGGGTGCAAGGCGGCGAGGCCGAGCGAAAGAGCAGGGCTCTTCGCAAATACCCCGTTTATCACAATGAATTCGAGCCCCGCGCATATGAAGGCACCGAAGAGCAGAGCGTTTGTGATGGGGTAAGATGATTGTGAGTACCAAGCGTAGGCTGCTCCCAGCGCGGCGGCGATGAGCCACGCGACCTCGCCTGCGAAGAGGACTGCCTGGGTTCGCCTGAAAGTTGCTATGGTATTTTTATCCGCGATTCGCAGCGCACTTGAAACCGCAAACCCTGACAGGATGAAGACCGCAAACGCGGAGAAAAAAGTGAGTGTCCCGGCGAGCCCTCTGGACACCACGCTGAGGAAGAAGGACACGATTCCTCCGAGTAATAAGAGTGTGAGAGTCGACGGCAGGACGAAAAGGTGCCTGTACCTGCCGGCCAGGGTTTCCGTGGCCGAGCGAATCTTGGGGATCTGCCTAGTGGAAGATGTTGATGACAATTGACGCAGCTATCAGGGAGACCGACCCGATGAGGACTATTTCTGGCCTAATCTTCACTCCGTGGGTCTCTTCGTTGAAGAATGTGAGGAGGCCTGCACCAGATGCGGGCATGGGCGCGTTGTCCTTCTTGCTGCTCATTCGATGTTTCGGCCCGCCTGAGAGTTCTTAAGCGTAGCGCCCTGAATTAGACGAATCCGTTTTCTGTGAGTTTTGTAACCACTCGGTTCCAGAATCTTCCGCTCAGCGTAAGCAGGCCGGCGAAGACGCAGAGTACGAGCCCCCCTACAGCGGCCAAAATCGGCAAAAGAGTCGCGACTGAAACAAGGAGGAAGACTGCTATCAGGGGAACTGCGGTCGCCATTTGCTTTAGGTTGAATTGTGTGGGCATTACCATGTCATCCCCCTTTACCTGGATGGGAGCGATGTAGGCGGCCCAGCAGATTTCCAATACGTAGGCTCCTGGAATCACAGCGATGACGACTGCCAAAGCACCCAGGGCGCCCGAGTGCCCGAGCGCAAGAAGAGCCGCGTCCGCGACGGCGAAAGGCGCCAGAATCAGCAGCAGAGAGATGACCCGCGAAGCGATAAGGTGCCTGAAATATGTGTTCGCAGGGAGTGAGGTCAGCGACAGCCACATTCTCTCGTTTGTGATGGCTGATTGTGAAAAGAAGAACGCCAGGAATGATAAGATGATGGCCACGATGATTTCCGCCGGGGTGGTGGCCACAAGTTCTGTCGAATTTCTCGCAATGGTATTTCCTAAGTAGAATGCGGCGAAGAAGTACACCGCCGCAGCGGCGGAAGTTGCGACCGCGACCCAGCGCGTCTTCACCCTTCTCGAGACATACCTCGATGTGCCTGCCATGTTCATCCTGCCCGCCAGCGACATGTTCCTCAGGTTCATCGAGTACATGGCTCCGATGGGGCTCTTCCCTGCGAAGCTGTCGGGCGATTTGATTTCAGCTGAAGTGGACCGCACCAAACTCTTCATCATGTCGAGTTCTATCCTCGACAGGCCGCGGAAAGCCGCGACGACCGTGACGAAAGCCAATGCCATGAGCGTGACTGTGCCGGTGATGAGGTCGCCTGTGAATGCAGACCCCGGAGAGAACGGGACGTGGGCGAGGGACAGCAGCGTCCAGAGCCCAAGACCGGCCGAAAGGACGAGCCTAGTCCTGGTTTGTATGGATGGGGCGATCACCCCCACAGAAGTGAGGATCAGTGCCAGGGCGACCATGTCCAAAATCAGGAGGGGTGAAGTGAATGCCTGGACGAGATAGATGAACATGAACATCACCGTCGCGCCATAGGCGATGAACTGCGAGAAGAATATCGATATCGAGAGGTCTCCTGTGCTCAGGGGCAGGGTGAAGAGGTAGTCCCTGTCAGACTTCAGCACCATCACGCCGCCGGTCGCAAGGGCCGTTGCCAGGAAGAGGGCGATGATGGCCACTGCGAGGTAGCTGAAAATCAGGCTCACGCCTGAGGGAGGTATAGTCCGCGAGATGATAATCGAATATACGACGATGATGGCGACAAAAATCAGGAAGGGCCTCGAAAAGCGCGTCCGCAGCACGAATTTCAGGAGCCTAAGGAGCACTGGTCATCATCCTCGCGACCACCTTCTCGATGGGCTCCTCCGGCGTTCCCTTCTTCCTTAGTTCTGCGATGGTACCTTCCCACATGAACATCCCCTTCGAAATCATGACGACGCTGTCTGTGAGCCTGTCGGCTATCGACATTATGTGCGTGGAGACCAGGTGAGTCCCCGCCATGCCGTCGAGGAGGCCGATCACCTTTTCCTGAGTCGGAATGTCCAGGTAGTTCAGAGGCTCGTCGAGAAGAAGGACTTTGGGGGAGTGGACGAGGGCCAGCGCTATCGCCAGCTTCTGCGTGTTGCCCCTCGATAGCCTTCCCACGTTCGCTTTCTCATACTGTCTGAGGTCGAGCTCGTCCAGGAGGAAGTCGGTACGGCCCTTGACGTCGGGAACATTTCTCAGAGCTGCGATGTATTCGAGGTTCTCCCTGACCGAGAGCATCCTGTAAGGGAGAGCGTCTTCGGGGAGATACCCCACGACAGCTTTCGACTCCTTGCTATCAGGGGATGAGCCGAGGATTTTCACGTATCCTGTGTCAGGCCGTAACGATCCGACGAGAAGTTTGAGGGTGGTCGACTTGCCTGCCCCGTTGGGGCCCAGAAGAGCAAACCTTCCGCCGACTGGTATTTCGAAGTTCAGGTCGTTCAGCGCCGGGACCGAACCGTAGGACTTGCTGACGTGAGTCAATTGAATGCATGTGTTCGGCCCGTTTCCCCCTGTCGAACTCAAAGTCTGATTTTTCTCCCCGCTGGGCTGGGCGTATTAAGTAACTCCTCAGACTTCGGGTGCTTCGGTTACCTTACGCCCTCCAAACGTATAATTATCGTTGGGATTCGTCGCCTTTCATGCCCTCCTACGCCTCCGATTTCAAGGCTGTAATCGCCAAAGTGCGGTCACATGAAAAATGGTTCTCCGAGAGCCTCCCGATGATTGCCAGCGAGAACGTGGCGTCGGAGCCTATCAGGGATGTGCTTTCTTCCGATCTTGGGCACCGTTATGCTGAGGGGTGGCCCGGGGAGAGGGTATACGCCGGCTGCAAGTTCATCGACCAGATTGAGCTCCAGGCCATTGCCCTGGGGAAGAAATTGTTCAAGGCTGATTTCATCGACGTCAGACCGATAT
>DATDGE010000077.1:0-2968 GCA_036522255.1 Nitrososphaerales archaeon
ACCTGGCTACTCTTTCTTCTCTTTAGACCCGATTTCGACCAACTGGAATTGACACTGGTATCTCTTCCCATTGATTTCCAGCTTCTGGGTGGCCCAGTAGCCCACTGAACCCGTGCTGAATTTCTTCTCGGGAAGTCCGACGTCCGCGATTTTCTGAGAGCCTTCATAGATTTCGATTCGAGGCATTTGCTCCGCCGGGCCTTCAGGGATAGTTAAGCCTGCTCGCGGCACTAGCAGGGGGAAGCATTATTGGGAAACCCATCGCAACGACAATTGAAAATGAAGGCGATTGTCCGTACAAAATACGGTCCCCCGGAAATCCTTCAGCTCAAAGAAGTGGAAAGACCTACCCCTGCGGATAATGAAGTTCTGGTCAAGGTTCACGCGGCATCGGTGAACAGGTCTGACTGGGAGATGCTGACTGGCACACCGTTGTACGCCCGCGTAGGGGGGCGGCATCAGATACTCGGGTCGGACATAGCCGGCCGAGTTGAAATAACTGGCAGAGACGCTACGCGCTTTCGACCAGGAGATGATGTTTTCGGAGAGATCATTGGTCGCATGGGCGGTTTTGCCGAGTATGTCTGCGCCGGTGAAAGAAGTTTGGCGCTGAAACCAGCTAGGATGACGTTCGAACAAGCAGCGGCCATCCCCCAGGCGGGGGTCATCGCCCTGCAGGGGATTCGCGATAAGGGTCAAGTCAAAGCGGGACAAAAGGTCTTGATCAATGGTGCCGGAGGCGGCGCTGGCACGTTTGCGGTGCAGCTCGCCAAATCATACGGGGCAGAGGTCACCGGGGTGGATGGCCCAGACAAGCTTGGCTTCATGCGCTCTACCGGTGCAGACCATGTCATTGACTACACAAAAGAAGATTACACCAAAGATGGACGGCAGTACGATTTGATACTCGACGTCATCGCAACCCGTTCAGTTTTCGCGTCCGAGGGGGCACTAAGGCCGAACGGAAGCTATTTCGCCGTTGGGGGTTCCGTAGCCATACTTTTTCAGATCTTGCTCCTAGGACCATGGATTAGACTAAGCTCGGGCAAGAAAATACGCCTCCTCGCGGTTCGACCAAATCTGAAAGACATGATTTACATGGCTGAGCTTTGTGAAGCAGGAAAAATCATACCTGTGATCGATAGACGTTTTCCGTTATCTGAGACTGCTGAGGCATTGCGCTATCTTGGTGAAGGGCACGTCCGAGGAAAGGTCGTCATCACGGTAGGCTAGACCCTCCGGGACTCCGAGAGTCTAGACCCAAGGCTAAATGTCTCCGCCGGCAACGTGATTACCATGTCTAACTCAGATGACGAAAAGGAGGTGAAAGAACTGTCAGAAATCTATGACACGCTGAGAAGCGATGCCAAGCAGATCATCCACGACCTCAAAGGCGGGGTAATGATGTGGCGCGAAGCAGCTTCCGCGAACGTCGCAATCGCCGGATTTGTCGCCGTCTGGGCGATTACATCCATCACCTACGGCCCAGGGGGCCTCGAGGGATACGCCTTTGGCTTCGCCTGGATAATAGTTGTGGCGGTCAGCACATACTACGCGGTGTCCGGGTTCAAAAAATACTTCCGACTAAGGAAGAGATACGCAGAACTGTTCGCGAAGGCAAGAAAGCTCGAGTGACCTTGGCCTCGGGAAACTTCAGCAGGACCCTTCGCTACCTCGACGCCATCGACCAGGCAGGCGGGCGATCCCCAAGGATGGCCTTCTACCAGGTCGCTGGCAACGAGGAGAATCTACGCAGGTGGGAGCAGAAGCTCTGTGAAGAGTGGCGCCTTGTGACCAGGATCGAGGAGGAAGGGCGGACGTACTACGCCAAGACCGACCTCGGAGAGAACTTGCACAGGCTGCTGAAGAATCATGAGTATGTCGGAGGCCTCTTCGAAGAACTGATCCGGGACAGATTGAGCTCCAACTACTGGTGATTCGAGGGTACCAGAGCGCTCAGATGACCCATTCCTCCCTTTCCACATCCCTCTTTTCAAAGCTCAGCTTTGAGGCACGATACGGAGTATCTCCGTAGAGCATCGCATCGTCTTCGTCACGGTACAGCGAGTCGACTACCCGTCCGAGGGAATCACCTTTCATGATGCCGCTCCCGCTGTCACCGCCAACGACGATCAGGTTCCTTTCCCTGAATACGAATGGCAGGTTGTCAATCGTGTTGTACGAATACAGCCCCGCCCACATGGCCTTTACCCGCGAGTCCTTGAACTCAGGGAAGTAGGAAACCAGGATAGGATAGACGTTCCTCTCGTAATATTTTCCTTCTGCCGAGTATCTATCAAGGTCATGTTCCGGCAGGTCGATGAATGGCCGGTTCACCTCGTCCTCGCAGGCGACCCAGAATGCGTTCTCCTCGCTCACGGGTTTGAAGTGCACTCCTGACTTAGGAAGAATGACGAGTGGCAAGAGACCGAGAAGATTGAAGCCGCGTGGGTGGAGCAATGCCTCGAGCTGTGTTCCCTCCGCCTGGATGCTGAACAGCTGCCTTTTCTTCGACTTCGCGTGGGACTCAATCCCTATCGGCTCGAGCAACTCATTTTCCCAGGCACCTCCAGCAAGCACGATCGTCTCCGCTTGAATCGTCCCATCGACCGAACCACGGGTTGAGACCCCCTCGACCTTGAAGTCCTGCCAGACAAGCGGCTCCCCTTCCATGCCCAACCGCTTCGAAGGCCCGACGACCAGGGCCCTTGCTTCGGTGTTGAAGGCGAATTCGCCGCCGGCCTTGATGAACTCGCCAGCGTAGAACCTCACGAGTTTGTCAGGGTCAAGCCTGCCGCACTTTGGTCCAAAGACCCCACCGTCGACAGAAGGGAGTTCCATCAGCGCAGCTTCGCTGCTCGAACCAAACTCGGTTACCATGCTCGGGAGAAGTCGTCTGAGGTCCTCCTTCCCTTGTCTGGTGATTTCGATTCCGTTCTTCTCCATCCCTTTGAGGAAAGGCTCGCTC
>DATDGE010000078.1:0-2243 GCA_036522255.1 Nitrososphaerales archaeon
ATTCTTGCCTCTCTCCTTTGTTTGAGTTGTTCTTCGTGATTCTGTGCTAGCATGGTGTAGCATGGCCGCATCTGTGTCTGAGTGGTCCACCAATGAATGCGAACTAGTCTATCAGCTCGCCTGCTGAGGCGTTGACCGGCGTCGCTGTGATCGCGCTCGCATAGTCGGATGCGATGAGCACCGCAGCATTCGCAACCTCGATTATTCGAGGGGACCTCTTCAGGGCGGTGTGTGCAGCCTCTTCCTTTTCGACAGCATCCTTCGTCGTTCCTCTGACCTGAGCGAGCCGCGCGTACACCTGCTGAAGGACGGCGCTCTCCGGAGTGGACCCTGTCCGAAGGCAGACTACCCTCACACCCTTTGGTCCTGACTCCAGGGCCAGTTGTTTGAGAAGAGCCTCGATGGCTGCACTTCCGACGGAGAAGCCGCCCGTCTCCGGCTCGGGGAGCCTCCCCAGACGCGCGGTGAGACCGAGGATCACCCCATGTCCCTGCTTCTCCATTATGCGGGCCGCCGCCGTCGATGTCACGAAATAGCTCCTCGCGCGCGCAAATGCGGTTTCTGTGAATCGCTCGGGCGTCATCTGTGTAAGCTGCGAGCCTATGCCCACAGATGTTGAGATGAGGTTGTAGGAGATGTCGAGATTTCCCCTGCTCGCCAACACCATGTCGAGATGCTTCGATACCGCCTGCGAGTCGAATGCGTCGACCTGGGAAGCCTGTGCATAGCCTCCCGATTTGGAAATCTCGTCAGCGACGGCATTGAGGGTCGCGAGTGTGCGCCCTGCAAGGAAAACTGCTGCCCCTTCTCTAGCGAACGCCTTCGCGGTCACCCTCCCTATCTCTCCGGCCGCCCCGTAGATGACCGCCGTCTTGCCTTCAAGAATCATGGTAACCCGGATACTCCTCCTAGAGGCTTTCTCGAAGGGCCTTTGGTCGATGACGAACTCATTTCTTCACCGGAGTCACTCCGTAGACGGCGAATATGATACCCGACCCCTGCACGGTCCGGGTGCTGAGTAGTTTCAGGGACACCTCGGGGCGCCCAACGAAGATCGGAGTCCCTTCACCGCCGACCAGTGGGAAGATCATGAGATGAAGTTCGTCCACGAGCCCGTGAGAAAGGAGGTTGTTCCAAAGGGTCCTTCCGCCAAATACCAAAAGGTCCTTCCCGCTTGCTTGCTTCAGGGCCGAAATCCTGTCGATCGAATCGGCTGTCTTGACGATGGTTGTGTCATTCCATGGAGTTACCTCGGACTCCGTGAGTTTGTCCGAGACCACGACCTTCTTCATGGGGTTCATCAGCCTGGCAATTTCCCTCCTCACGGCGGTGACATCCGGCGCGCTCTCTCGATTCCACCAGTAGTCTTTGAAGCCTAGAAAGGCGTCGCGTCCACTGAACAACAAAGCATCCGCAGCCCTCAATCGCTCAAGGTTGTAGCGGTCGAGCTCTTCATCGGCAGAGTAGTCCTCGTGGAAGTAAGTGAAAAGAGCCCCCAGGCTCCTCCCCTTGCCCTCGTAGTAACCGTCGAGGGTCACCATGTTGCTGACGACCACCTTTCGCAACTGTCCATCCCGCGTATCCCAGGGTATTTCTGGGTTGGTCTCTATTCGCGAAAAGTTTGAGGGACGTAGGGGGAAGTCAGTATCAGCGCAGAGGCTAGCAAGGTGCATGATGATGAACAGAAAGTTCCTCTTGTGGCGACCGCACATCATTCACCTCTTTCTGGGGACGACCACCATGCCCCGTCTCGGGCGCAAGGTGACCCTGGCATGAGGGACGACTTCGGGGGTCGGAGCCAGGTCCAGGTTCCATCTCAGAGCCACAGTCGCAAGAATGAGCGCGGCCATCGACTTCGCGAAGCCCTCGCCTATGCATGCCCGAATTCCACCGCCAAAGGGGAAGTAGGCATATTTGGGAAGGGCCGCGCGCATCTCCTGAGTCCACCTGTCCGGCTGGAAGGTCCAAGGGTCCGAATAGAATCGCGAGTCATGGTGAACCGCATACTGGCTCATCAGAATCGTGGTCCCTTTGCGAACCCGTGTACCTCCGACTTCGCAATCGTCGACGGCCTGGCGTCCGATGATCCAGGCGGGCGGATACATCCGGAGTGACTCTGCAATGACTCGCCCTGTGAATTCGAGCCGTACTCGAGGCTCAGATCCATTTGACGCAGAATGTAGCTCTTCGTCAGCCTCTCGTTGCACCCTGGCCCATGACTCCCGGTTTTTCAGGAGAAGGTA
>DATDGE010000079.1:0-2103 GCA_036522255.1 Nitrososphaerales archaeon
TTGCTGTGGCATACGTCTCCAATTCGTCTGGATTCTCGAACAAATTCGTGAAATCTGCTTTTTCTCTCGGGAATACCTACAGCAGCTTCTCTGTACATTCGCTAGCTGGAGACATCGTCCGAAGACCTTCGGACTTTGCCGTCGGCAGGAGTCTTACCACTCTCATAACCTCGTTGGTCTCGCCCGGCGGGGATGTGACCCTGATATCCCTGGGCTTGGACCGTTCTTCCAACCAGAATATCGTGGCTGTAAGAGCCGATGTCGCAGCGGTCGAGTCGAGCACCGGCCCCAGCTCGGGGATTCAAACAGCCCAGGTGACAGGTGAAGACGCTGTTTCCTACGACTTCGGGAACTCCACCCAGGCTGACCTGGGACTCATCCTCCCCGTAACCATCGTCCTGCTGATAGTAGCGACGGGACTCTTCTTCAGGTCCTTCTTGACTCCCTTCATCACACTCGGCACCATAGGAGTAGCCCTCGGGATTTCTCAAGTCTTCATCGTCTTGGTCGGGACCTACATAGCGAAGGTCGACTTCACGATTCCAACCATACTCCTGACCATTCTCATAGGAGTGGGGACCGACTACAGCGTCTTCGTAGTCGCGCGGTATAGGGAGGAAAGGGTCAAGGGAGCGTCGGTGAAGGATGCTATCGAGACATCGGTGACCTGGGCTGGCGAAAGCATCGCAACCAGCGGTGCGACCGTGGTCATATCCTTCTTGGCTCTGGCCCTGACCTCAGTCGTTTTCTTGCAGACTATTGGTTATGTGGTGGGATTGGGCGTTCTGGTTGCTCTCCTGGTCGCACTCACGCTCGTCCCTGCGATAGTAAGCATGGTAGGCGGACGAACTTTCTGGCCCAACTCGGGGGACCGCTTCGAGCGTTATTCGAGGTCTGTCCTTACAAGGCTCGAGAGAAAGACGGGTTACTTCTCAAGAAGCGGGGCCCTCGCTGTCAAGAAGGCCAGGGTGCTTATCGTCCTGGCGATAATCGTCTCGGTCCCGGCCATTTACGCTTATGTCAACACGACTCCGACCTATGATTTCCTCTCCGCGGCTCCGAGCAATCTCGAATCAGTCGCTGCTTCGAACCATCTGTCCTCCGCCTTCGGCGCAGGGAGGCTGTCGCCCTCCTACGTTGTCGTAACCTTCGCCAGCCCCCTGATGGTGTCGCATTCTTTCAACGCGGGTGAGATGGCAACCGTCGCGGCCGTCAGCGCGAGCATCGCTGCCTCACCGGATGTGCGGAACGTCACGAGCCCAACAATGCCTTATGGGAAGCCCGTCGATTTCAAATCGATCAACTACTCGACTTCGTCTGGGAGGCAAGCGTTCATGGAGGCGACCCAGAGCATCGGCAAAGACAACAAGACTGTCCTCGTGACTCTGAACTTTGGAATCAACCCGTACTCGACGGCGGCAATATCAGATGCTCAGTATCTCAGGCAACATCTTCACACGAACTTCGGCTCATCCGCGGGGGTAACGGGAATATTCGTCGGGGGAGCATCCGGTTCAACCCTCGACACCAAGAACCTGTTCGATTCGCAATTCAACGCCGTGGTTCCTATTGTGGCAGTAGGCGTCGCTCTTGTGCTTCTGGTGGTGCTTGGCTCTCTCTTTCTCCCTATCTTCGCAGTCGCATCCGTCCTGATGAGCATCGTATGGACGCTTGCGATTGCGCAGTTCCTCTTCAGACAATTCTATAGTTATCAGATTCTCTTCATCGTCCCGTTTTTCCTATTCGTCACACTCCTGGGCCTAGGCATGGACTACAACATCTTCATACTTACCCGCGTCCGAGAGGAGGCGACAAAAGGAAAGTACCTCAACGACGCCATAGTGGGGGCCATCGAGCAGACAGGTGGGATTATCACCGCGGCCGCAATTATCCTGGCCGGCTCGCTCGGCGCTCTGATGCTATCGAGCGACCTGTTGTTGAAGGAACTAGGGTTCTGCTTCGCATTCTCAATCCTAATCGACGCCCTCATCGTTAGGACGTACCTCGTGCCCGCAGTGATGTCGTCCGTTGGGAGATGGAATTGGTACAATCCGATTCCGTACTTCAGACGGTCCCAGGCTCTCTACGACAGAGAAAGGCCCC
>DATDGE010000080.1:0-10146 GCA_036522255.1 Nitrososphaerales archaeon
GAAGGCCTCGAAATCTATGAGCAGACACCGCTCATCGAATGGAAGGAGGAAAACGGTGGGGTGCAGGTGAAATCCCCTGGTGGCGTCATCAGGGCCTCAGATCTCGTATTGGCAACAAACACCGAGCCATGCTTCGGGATGGAGAATCATTTTGAACTTGAGTCCTCTGTCATACTCGCAAGCGAGCCGACCAGGAGGGTTCGCGATGTCTTCCCGGAGGAAAAGATCTTCTGGAGCATGGAGGAAAAGTACGACCTCTTCTATCCGAGAGGCGACAGGTTGATTCTGGAACTCTATGCGCTCGGCGAAGAGCAGGCTAAACTCGAATATTACTTCCCTGGGGTCGAATTCAAGACCGAAGAGCAGTGGGGCGAAGCCTGGTCGAAGCCCCCGGATTGGATTCCGATTGTCGGGAAGGTCTCATCACACGTCACGTCAGCCATCGGAATGGGGGACCAGGGGATAATCATGAGCTGGCTGAGCGGTTCGAAGATTCCAATGATTATTAATGGAGGCTCGGACTGGTTCACCGATATGGCATCCCCCACACGCTTCGGGAACAATCAAGGGGCTTTGACAAATTGAGCGTGGATGGCTTTGAGAAAGCTGCCGAGACGTCGGAAGTCCCTCCTGGGACAAGCAAAATCGTAAAGGCGCTCGGGGCCGAGATATTCGTCGTGAACATTGAAGGGACGTTCCATGCCTTCCCCAACAAGTGTACTCACGCGGGCGGACCCCTTGGGAGGGGAAAACTGACTGGTTCAGTCATGCAGTGTCCGTGGCACGGGTCGAAGTTCGACCTGACGACGGGGGCTGTGGTAGGGCCTCCTGCCAAGATTCCGATGGTTCCTTTCGATGTCAAGGTTGAAGGGACCACAATCTGGGTCAGGAAAACTCAGTCCTAAACAGAGACTGAAACGGAAAGGTCGATGTTCCCGGTGTGTTGTCCTTGAAGGACCTTCAGCAGCAGGACGATCCCTGCTTGGCTCCCCCATCCCGTCATCGTGAACGGAACAGGCTTGTCTGCGCCGAGGACCTGAAAGCCACTTCCGGCGGTCACTGATTGGATCGTAATCGTCGCCGGGTCGACGGGCCGCTTCAGGTACTCAAACCACAGGTTGACCTGAACCTTCTCCCCGGAGAAGAAGACAAGGGTGTTGTTCTCAATCACTCCGTTCATTATCAGCGAACCGAATCCCCATCCTTGTCCTTGCACCGTGGGGCCCGTCCCATTCACGATAATGTGTGTGTTGTAGTTGAACAGGGAGGCCACGGCCGATACGGCGGGAACATTGGTGACCTGGAGTGTTACCCCTCCCTTCGAATCATCGTAGCTAAGCTTCGTGGGGCCCTGGTTCGCCGGCATCTCGAACGCAACCTTTCCGACGAGATGTTGTTTTGGAGCAATGTCGGCCACACCAAGGAGGGCCGTCCCGTTGTAGCTTCCGTTGGATGCGAATTTGGTCGAAGAGTTGCTCGTCGCAGCAAGGAAAGACGCGTCGAAGTGCCAAGCCGTCGGGGCAGTGTTTGAGGCATTGACATCCATCAAGTAGTAAGACATACCTGAGGGCGCGTCCACTCGGTCAAGGTACACCTTGGTGACCTTGATGGACTGGTCGCTGCCACCGGGCCTTGTCAAGCTCAATCCGACCACGAGCGCCCCGAAGACAAGGAAGGTCACTGCCGCCGCTCCTGCCCACAACCGGACGCTGCGAGGCCTTGGCCGAGACTCAGACGTCAGGTTCATGCTCGGACCATACAGGATGGTCTCTGAAATAATGATTGTGCCATCGATGGACGGCTCTCATCGTAGCCACGAGAGTTCTTGGAAAGCTCTGTCCGGCAAAGCCTATGAGGAAAGCTGCCTTGGTGCACGCCGTGAGCAAGCCCAGATCCTCAAGGGGAATCCTTGAGACCGCCGTGAAAGTGGTCTTCCTTGGCCTTCTTGTCCTCATCGCCATCGCCTTACCCGCGTTCCTCCTGCTCATCTTCTTCGTCCCAGTCGTCGTCTGGTTCATCTGGCGGCTGATGGACAGGACCGCCGAACTGGAACGAAGGCTCGCCGAGAAGGAAAAATCCGGCGGGACCGAAAATTAGTTTGTCGCCCGAGGAGATCAGGCAGGTCGTGAGAGAATACTGTGATGCAATGAACAGGGGCGACTCCAGGGCCGCCGCTGACTTTTGGGCCGCCGATGCAGTCAACCATGGGACAAAGGTCGAACACCAGATGATAGAAAAGCTCATGGAGAGCATCGTCCAAGTTCACGAGCACTACGAGGTCAAGGAGATGGTCGCCGAGGGGGACTGGGTCGCCTGCCGTCTCATCATCTCAGGGAAGCACAAAACCAGACCCTCCATCCCCTTCGACGGCGGAATCTACAATATGGCAGAACCGACAGGGCTCCCCTTCACCACTCAGCACATTCACATGTTCAGGATCGTCGACGGGAAGATCAAAGAGCACTGGGCCTGCCGGGACGACCTGGGTGCAGCAAGGCAGCTCGGGCTCGAACTGAAACCCGTCTAAACGCAGGTTCCCCCCGCGTGGTCAGCTTCGGCTATTGGCAATCTTCTGAGAATTCCACTCTGTCACGGGGAAGAATCGTTGTCTGGACGGTGCCGATTTCACATGAGAATGCATATATACAAACCCCTGACCGTGGGCCGTTCTGCGCATTAATTGGCGGCGTCTGCCTTGAGCAAAGGGCCGAGCCCGAACGCCATGAAACGCACGACCTCCAGATGCGCGTACAAACATGGAGATCTGACCTTGGTTAGATCTGACGTGGGTTGTGCTTTACACCTCGCAGAAATGCGTGGTCGTACTCCTCGATAATCGACTCCGGTTGATCCTGCCGGACCCGACTGCTATCGGATTGGGATTTAGCCATGTTAGTTGTGCGTTCCTTGGCTACAGGGGACGCAGCATACGGCTCAGTAACACGTAGTCAACCTGCCCTGGAGACGTGGACAAACCCGGGAAACTGGGGCCTATCCGCGATAGATGACCTCATCTGGAAGGAGTGGTCGTCCAAAGGGCGGCACGGGTATGCTCTGTGCCTTTCGCTCCAGGATGGGACTGCGGCCGATCAGGCTGTTGGCGGGGTAATGGCCCACCAAACCTGTAACCGGTACGGGCTTTGAGAGAAGGAGCCCGGAGATGGACACTGAGACAAGGGTCCAGGCCCTACGGGGCGCATCAGGCGCGAAAACTTCGCAATGCGCGAAAGCGTGACGAGGCTAGTCCGAGTGCTTCCTGCTAAAGGGAGCTTTTCTCGGCTGTAAATAGGCCGGGGAATAAGGGGAGGGCAAGTCTGGTGTCAGCCGCCGCGGTAATACCAGCTCCTCGAGTGGTCGGGACGATTATTGGGCCTAAAGCACCCGTAGCCTGTTCTGTAAGTCCTCTGTTAAATCCAGTCGCTCAACGGCTGGCCCGCAGAGGATACTGCAAGACTAGGAGGCGGGAGAGGCGGACGGTACTCCGCGTGTAGGGGTAAAATCCTTTGATCCGCGGAAGACCACCAGTGGCGAAGGCGGTCCGCCAGAACGCGCTCGACGGTGAGGGGTGAAAGCTGGGGGAGCGAACCGGATTAGATACCCGGGTAGTCCCAGCCGTAAACGATGCGAGCTAGATGATTCGTTCGCAGTTCGCGAACGAAGTGTCGCAGGGAAGCCGTTAAGCTCGCCGCCTGGGGAGTACGGTCGCAAGGCTGAATTGTAAGTGGATATTCCGCTTACACAGTTCACTTAAAGGAATTGGCGGGGGAGCACCACAAGGGGTGAAGCCTGCGGTTCAATTGGAGTCAACGCCAGGAAACTTACCAGGAGCGACAGCAGGTTGAGAGTCAGGCTGAAGACTTTACTTGACGAGCTGAGAGGAGGTGCATGGCCGTCGCCAGCTCGTGCCGTGAGGCGTCCTGTTAAGTCAGGCAACGAGCGAGACCCTTACTGCTAATTGCTATCTACCCAGAGATGGGCGGAGGCTAGTTATCAGGACTGCCGCTGCTAAAGCGGAGGAAGGAGAGGGCCACGGCAGGTCAGTATGCCCCGAAACTCCTGGGCCACACGCGGGCTGCAATGGTAGGGACAGTGGGTCCCGACCTCGACAGAGGAAGGCAATCCTCAAACCCTACCCCAGTTGTGATTGAGGGCTGAAACCCGCCCTCATGAATATGGAATCCCTAGTAACCGCGTGTCATCACCGCGCGGTGAATACGTCCCTGCTCCTTGCACACACCGCCCGTCGCTTCACCCGAGTTGGGTTTAGGCGAGGCATGCTCTTGTTGGGCATATCGAACCTAAGTTCGGCAAGGGGGGAGAAGTCGTAACAAGGTGGCTGTAGGGGAACCTGCAGCCGGATCACCTCCTTAGTGTAACAGTCGAGGACTTACGACCACGCACTGCAACGAGGAAGTATCTATGTAGAGCACAACACACGATTAGATGCAACATCGGGTCGATGATCCGATGTGAAGGGCCAGCGCCCTCGCTCGCAAGGCGGGGAACGCGATTAAGCCGTGCATAGGGTTCGCGCAAGCATCCGCCGGGATGTTATACTCATCCGTAACGCACCGACGCCGTATGGTGGATGACTTGGCTTGGGTGGCTAAGAAGGACGTGGCAAGCTGCGATAAGCCCCGGGGAGGCGCACGCATCCTTTGATCCGGGGATTTCCGAATGGGTTAGAACCTACCGAGATTGCCGCAAGGCGTCCCGGTGATCCGAAAGGATCGCGAACGCTGGGGAAGGAAACATCTGAGTACCAGCAGGAAGAGAAATCAATTGAGATCCCGCTATTAGCGGCGAGCGAAAACGGGAGGGCCCAAACCGAATCCCTTATCGAAAGGTGAGGGAGATGTGGGGTTAGCCTTCAGCGGATACGACCCTGGAACCGACAGCCGAACTCGGCTGGAAAGCCGGAGAACAGAGTGTGATACTCACGTAGGCGAGTCGGGACCGAGGTAGTGCTGAAGACAGAGTACCTGGCCTCGTCAATGGCTAGGGAAGATGGGGGAAAGCAGCCTCCAAGGCTAAACACTACCCAAGACCGATAGAAAACTAGTACCGCGAGGGAAAGTTGCAAAGGGCCCCGAAAGGGGTGTGAAAAGAGCCTGAAACCATACGGTTACAGACGTGCGCGGCCTGGAAGGACCACGATCCCCGAGCGAGTTCCGCAAGGAGCTCTATTGGGGGTAAGTGCTCCGGGGTCGCGCATTCCGTCTAGAAATCAGCCCGGAGCGTAAGCTCCGCTGACTAGAAACACGGGCCAGGGAGTTAATTGTCATGGCGAGCCTAAGGGTTCAAAGCCCGGAGGCGAAGCGAAAGCGACTCTCCGCAAAGCCGCAAGGCTCCAGGGAGGAGGTGTGAAAGCGCCTTTGAGTCATGGCGGTTTAGACTAGAAACCGAGTGATCGTGCCCTCGACAAGGTGAAGGCGGGCGAAAGCCTGCTGGAGGCCTGAAAGGGTCTTAACGTGCAACTTAGTCCCCTGATCGGGGGCAAGGGGCCAAAAGCCTATCTAACTCGGTGATTGCTAGTTCCCACCGAAGCGGATCCCAGTCCTGTCTCCGCAGATGTTGCCGACGCTGTAGAGCACTGATGAAGAAACAAGGATTCGAAAGGGTCCACTTCTTTTTCAAACTCCGAATGTGTCGGCGCAAGAGAAGCGGGGAAGCGGGTTTATGTGGGGTAAGCCTCATAACCGAGAGGGGATTAACCCAGACTGGAGTTAAGGTCCCCAAATTCAGCCTAAGTGTCAAGCCAAAGGGCGTCTATGAGCTCAGACAGCAGGGAGGTAGGCTTAGAAGCAGCCACCCTTCAAAGATAGCGTAACAGCTCACCTGCCGAGCTTGTGGGCCCCGAAAATGGACGGGACTAAAGCCTGATACCGATACTCCGGACTACTTGTTTGAGACAAGTATGTGGTAGGTGGGCGTAGAGATTGGGCGGAAGCCGGGCCGTGAGGTCCGGTGGACCGATTTCTAGTGCAGATCCTGGTAGTAGTAGCAGCGAAGTCGGGTGAGAATCCTGACCGCCGCAAGGGCACGGGTTCCCTGGCAATGCGTCGTCAGCCAGGGGTTAGCCGATCCTAAGTGTATCCTCAACAGGGAGACACGAACCAGGGAAACTGGTTAAAATTCCAGTGCCTTTGATTAATCGATGAGCCGCAAGGCTCGACATCGGCTCCGGTGCTTTGAGGTAGGACGTGCAGAGTTTATCGCTCTGTCTAATCCAACTAGTCGTGGGGAGTGTCGTAATGACGAGAACCATGGCGAGTAGAGAATGGCCGCCCGTTGGGGTGGTTCGTCCAAACCCCGGAGACCGTGAAAACGGAGCTGGACAGATTAGTCAAAGTTCGTACCCAGAACCGACACCGGTGCCCCTAGGTAAGAAGCCTAAGGCGTGTCGGGGAACTGTAGGTAAGGGAACTCGGCAAATTAGCCACGTACGTTAGCTATAAGTGGTGCCTGCGTTCGTCATGTGAAATGGCGTTCGCAGGTTGCAATAACAAGGGGGTCCCGACTGTTTACTAAAAACACAGTAAAGCGCAAGTCCGAAAGGATGTGTACGCTTTATGAATCCTGGCCAGTGCAGGTACCTAAAACCTGGGTTCAACTGGGCTAAGGGCCTGTAAACGCCGGGAGTAACTCTGACTCTCTTAAGGTAAGGAATTGCCTTAACAAAATCTGGCTAAATGCTGGAAAGTCTGAGAATGCTGGGCTAGGCCGAAAGGCCTGACAAAGCCTCAGCTGCAGATCATCAGCAGGAAAGACTCGGTCCTCGATCGAGTATCCTCAGAGACTATACGCCAGAAGCCGAATAGCTCGGCTAAGATATAGTCCGACCCATGCAGCGATGCATGGAGGCCTGACGAAAGCCAGGCCCGCCTTGACAACGGTCAAGGTCGACGGAAAGTAACAGATGTGAGCCAAATGCCTTGTCGGGTAAGTTCCGACGTGCATGAATGGACCAACGAGGGCCCCGCTGTCCCTATCTACGACCCGGCGAACCTACGTAAGGTGGACGAACAGTCCATCAACTTCCATCGGGGAGAGAAGTCCCTGTGGAGCTTTACTGCAGCTTGTTGCTGCGATGCGGTTTTCTTTGCAGAGTGTAACTGGGAGCCTTCGAAGCGCTGCTTTCGGGTGGCGTGGAGGCAACAATGTAACACCAGTCTTAGAGGACTGCGTCGCTAACTCCTAAGGGAGGACAACGGCAGGTGGGCAGTTCGGCTGGGGCGGCACCCCCTTGAAAAGATATCGAGGGGGCCCTAAGGTCGACTCATCTGGGTCAGAACTCCAGAGTTGACGGCAAGGCGAAAAGTCGGCCTGACAGGAAGTTTAAACGCAGAACTTTCTGCAACGAAAGTTTGGCCTAGCGATCCTCCAAGTCCTCACTGTTGGGGGCTGGAGGTGACAGAAAAGTTACCCCAGGGGTAACAGGCTCGTCGCGGGCGAGAGCTCCAATCGACCCCGCGGTTTGGTACCTCGGCCCATAAAGGGCCTTGGGGCAGAATCGTGGTAACGCGATTGAAGTATCCGCAGAAAAATACGAGTATCGGCTTATATCGGCGAAACCCGACCTCCTTTATCCAGGACGTCCGCAAGGACGCAATGGGAAGAGCGGGAGAGGGCAACGCCGAGGGAAGTCCAACGGGACTTCAGCACCCGATCAGATGGAAGATTAACCGAAAATCAAACGGATTGCAAACAGCTCAGAAGTCTGCATCACTAACACCATGAACGGAGTTCCAGCAACAACATTCGTCAAGCTTGCAGACGGGGCAGTCTATCGCCGACGGTGCCTCACGGCATTCGTCGGGGGAGCACCTGCAGTCTGCACAGCGAAGCACAAACTTCACTTTCGATGCCAAATGCCTGATTCAGGCATGATTCTGGCGTCGTCTTATATACATCATACAGCCACGTCCGAGTACGATGTGGTTCGTAACCCTCGTCAAATCTTCCCAGCCTCCAACCAAAGAGGCAGCAGGTAAGATGCAGGAGAACATGAAGACAGCCGAATCGTGGGGCGTCAAGTTCCACCAGGGCTTCTTCACTCTCGGGCCATACGACGGCGTATGGTTAACCGAGGCTCCTGATGAAAAGACGGCATTGAGAACCGCCATGCTCTTCCAGAACATGGGAGGCTCCTCCGTCACAATGCCTGCAGTCTCTCAGGAAGAAGTAATTGGCTGGGTCATGAAGACGTGAGACGCGTAAGCGTCTCCGTTCCTTCTTTCGCGTGGTGTTAAAATAACCAGAGGTGGCCAGAGATGGCTACCATGTGGTTCGTAACCCTCGTGAAATGGAAGCGAAAACCAACAAAACATGACACAGAAGCGATGACAGCATACTGGACCGAGGCAGCAAAGTGGGGTGTGAAACAGCACAACGCTTTCTGGACGCTCGGACGGTTCGACGCTGTCTTCGTCACAGAAGCGCCTGACGAAAAGACCGTGATGAAATTCTTCGTCAACACTCCAACAGACCTCGGATCGTCAGAAACACTCGTCGCAGTTTCAAGAGAAGAAGCAATCAAGATGGTTTCGTAGAGACGCGCAAGCGTCTCCCGGTTTTCTTTCCTCAGATTGGAAAGGTAGGTTCGGTCAGGCACCCGCGGATGGCAAGCGCTAGGATTCAGGCATGAATTTTGGGCGGATTGAGCCAGAAAGGAACGACCAAGGCTATCCATATGATCAATATGGCCAAGCCAAGCAAGAACGCGACCCAAGCGAGGGTTCGTCTTGACATGGTCCTTGCTGGTCCCAAACCAGCCCAATAAACCTGAAGCCAGGCGCAAGCCTAACATCCCGGATGCCACCGAAATATGTCCAACGCAAGTTGGAGAGGTCCGACCGTTCCGTTGTGACCCCGTAACGACTGAGCGCGCAGAAGTGTGCGTAATGAGATGGCCTCGCGGCTAGCTCGAGCATCCCGCAAGGGACGCACTCCGTTCCGACGGATTGCGACACAAGTCTCGGGTGTGCCAACATGGCGTCGCCATCATACGCCGACCCCACGAGTGCTTCGTGGGTGAAGACATAGTCTAACTCCGTGCGAAAGCGCGGGTAAAGTTGCGATGTCGGCTCTTCCCATCCTGGTCCTGCAGCAGGGGCCAAGGGTGGGGCTGCTCGCCCATCAAAGGGGAACGTGAGCTGGGTTTAGACCGTCGTGAGACAGGTCGGCCTCTACCTGATGGAAGCGGTGGTTCACTGAGGGGAAGCCCTGCCCAGTACGAGAGGAACAGCGGGGCGTTGCCTCTGGCGTACCGGTCGTCCGAGAGGGCGTCGCCGGGCAGCTAAGCAATTGTGGATAACCGCTGAAAGCATCTAAGCGGGAAGCCACTCCCGAGAAGAGTGAGCCGTCCGGCTTAACCTCTGGCGCAAGCTGGAGGAGCGGCTGGAGGAGGGCGGCGATAGAAGATCGCGTTGAAATGGTGGGGGTGTACGCTAGAAGTTCGCAAGAACGACTAGTTCAGCCCGTCCACTAATTACAGCCCAACGCAGGATGAGGTATTCCCGGCGGAGGCGCAATGAACCCTATGCACGGTCTGGCATTCATGTGGATAAACTGCCGGCATTCATTGAACTTTATGTTTCTGCGCGTTGACGTACTTTCGACTAAGATAAGCAATCAGGCTGCAAGTTGTTTGGTATGCTAACTTCGCATCCTCCATTGTTGCAGCGTAATACTCTGGGTGACTTCCCGTATTCGAAAACTTGAGAACCGATCTCCAAATGGTTTCCACTCTTTCTGCCTTTGTCGGTTCTTTCTCCTCTTTCATTGAACCTCGATCTATCTCAGAGGAAATCTCTGTCTGGCCAGACTCGATTGAAGGTTGCACACTCTTCCATGCTGATCTGCAAGCGGCAATCGCAGCTTCAGGGTCGTGAGACTGAATTCTTTCTTGTGCGTTGTTCAGGAATTTGACAGCGTTATCCCACCCTTCGACGCCCGGGCGCGGTATCTCGACCAACCACGTGCTAGAGTAGCCAAGCTTGTCCAAATATCCCAACCATTTCGACTCGGAAATGTCGAGTGAATGTGATACCGGATACGCGCTAGGTTGTTCCAACGACGGACCTTGGACGCGAACAGGACTACCAAAGTACCTTACCAACAGGGAAATGCCCAAGGGAACATCGT
>DATDGE010000081.1:0-2142 GCA_036522255.1 Nitrososphaerales archaeon
CACACAACAGAGGAAAGGGGAGGAAGTTCACAAAGCGCGAGCTAAGGCTATATACATCAATCAAGCTGCTGAACGTCAGAGGAGGAGGTGCGAAGAAACGCCAACCCACGGATCGCTGACTAAGGCGGGTAATGACCCCAAAGGTCGCCTGAAGTCCGAAGTCAGACCCCAAAATTAGAGGGTAAGCCCAAGCGCGGGAAAATACCCAAGGTCAGGAACAGGCGGACCTACGAGAAACGCTTTACTCTGAAGCGCAAGCCAGGCCAGAACTGGATGCGCCGGTGACCGCCCAGTCCCTCGATAAGCTTCACGAGGCAACGGCCTACATTGCCGACCAACTCTCTCAGGGGAAGGTGGGCACGAGGGTTCAGCTCGAAAAACTGAAGAAGAAAACAGCGGTAGATTTCTCGCTCGACCGCTACATCTCAAACTCGGAGATACTGGCGAGTCTTCCTTCGGGAACCCGTGGCGCCTTCGAGGAGATCCTGCGTGTCCACCCGCGGAGGAGCGCCTCTGGCATAATCGTCGTCACCGTTTTTTCCTCTCCATTCTTGTGTCCTCATGGGACATGTGTGTTCTGCCCTGGGGGGCCGAAAATTGGAACGCCCCAGTCCTATCTACCGGAGAGCCCTGGAATGAAATCGGCGCTCAGATACGATTTCGACCCCTACCTCCAGGCGAGGAACTGCCTTGCGAAGTACGAAGCCAACGGTCACGAAGTGAGCAAGGTCGAGACGATAATCGAGGGCGGGACGTTTATCGCCGTGCCCAATGAATATCAGCTTTCATTCGTCAAGGGGGTCTACGACGGGCTCAATGGCGCAGTATCCCCGAGCCTTGAATCAGCGCAGCTGATGAACGAGGGAGCAGCGAGTCGCTGCGTGGGCCTGACTCTTGAGTCCAAGCCCGACTGGTGCCGCCCAGAAGACATAGACCTGATGCTTAGCTATGGGATCACACGGCTGGAAGTCGGTGTCCAGAGCCTGCGGGACAATGTCCTTGAAAGAAGCAACCGCGGCCACACCGTCGAAGATTCAATGCGCGCCCTGCAGGTGGCAAGGGACGCCGGGCTCAAGGTGACCGTTCATATGATGCCAGGGCTCCCAGAGGCAAACCCTGACGAAGACCTCGCAGACCTGAAAAGGGTCTTCGAAGATGAAGAATTCAGGCCCGACATGTCGAAGTTCTACCCGACCCTCGTCATACCTGGGACTTCCCTGGCCCGTCAGTTCGAGCGGGGCCTCTTCCGTCCGTACGACCTCGAAACAGTCGTTGACCTATTGAGCGAGATGAAGAGGTTTGTCCCAACTTGGCACAGAATCATGAGAATTCAAAGAGAGATTCCTGCGAAAGAGATCGAAGGGGGCGTCCGCAACGGCAACCTGAGGCAGCTCGTCCTTCAAAGAGCGAAGGAGAAGGGTTTTTCGTGCCGATGTATCAGATGCAGGGAGGTCGTCCTAAGGGACCCTGAAACCCTTGGCATGGATGATTCGCTCGAATATGCCGAGCTTCGATACTCCGCATCCGGCTCCCAAGAGGTCTTCGGATCATACGAATTTACGAGGTCAGGGATAATTGCCGGTTTCGTCCGGCTTCGCGTTCCTTCGGAAAAAGCCCATCGACCAGAAATGAATGGTGCCGCCGTAGTGAGGGAACTCAGAGTCTACGGCAAAGCAGTCGAAGTCGGCCGCAGGGAAAAAGCAGCCTGGCAGCACAAAGGCATCGGCGCACGTTTGATGACACGGGCGGAGAGAACTGCCTCTGACGATTTTGGGTTGAAAAAACTACTCGTCACCAGCGCCGTCGGGACTCGGAATTACTACAGAAAGCTGGGATACGAACGAGACGGCCCGTATATGGCGAAGGCTCTGCGCTAGGCGAGCCTTCTGTCTATCACGCCATCCTTTCGCGCCTTCTTCTCGGAAGCGAAGTACACCAACAAGCTCACCAACAGTATTGCTACCCCGCCCAACAGACAGAGTCCCATGGAGGTCGCGTAGTCTCCCGAGGAGCCAGGGAGAAGCGCCTCTCTCGCCGCTGCGATGAACTGGGTGAACGGGAGGTATTGGGCTCCGACGGAGATCGGCCACGGAAGGATACTTGTGGGGAAAAGGGCCCCCGAGAAGACCATCAGAAGTCCCG
>DATDGE010000082.1:0-3203 GCA_036522255.1 Nitrososphaerales archaeon
GCTGATTGAGAACAACGTCGTCAACGTCTTTTCTACGCTGGCCGGGGGTGCCGCTTCTGCAGGATTATTGCTGGCGATTTCCTTTACGTTCTAGGAAACTTTGTGAGACCCTTCACCTTCTCGGCGAGGGCCGAGATGGCCACTCTCTCTTGCCCCCTGGTGTCCCTGTCCCTTAGGGTCACCGTCTTGTCCTTCAGGGTGTCGTAATCAAGGGTAATGCAGAACGGGGTGCCGGCTTCATCCGCCCTTGCATATCTTCTGCCGATGGACCCCGATTCGTCGTAGAAGACGTCGAATTCGTTTTGCAGGTCCCTGAACACTTCCATGGCTGCCTCCTGCAGCCCGTCCTTGTTGACGAGCGGGAAGACGCAGGCCTTGACCGGGGCGAGATAAGGTCTGAGTGCCATCGTTCTTCTGTCTCCCTCCCCCTTCATTGAAGACTCGATCAGTGCGTATAGGCTCCTGTCCACGCCCAGTGACAGCTCGAAAACGTGGGGGAGCACCTTCTCCTCGCCGTCGAGTACCGTGAAATCCGTCCCACTGACCTTGGCGTGCCTCCCGAGGTCGTAATCTCCCCTATAGTTGCAGGCCACGAGCTCCACCCATCCAATGGAGAGGCTTACCTCCAGGTCGAAGGCAGCCTTGGAATAGAAGGCCCTATCTTCCTCAGAAAGAATCCTGAACCTCAGTAGGTCTCTCGGGATCCCTGCGGCCTCGAAGAAGCGTACCAATAGCGCGAGATAGTGCCCAATCAGGTTGTTGGGTATGATTCCCTTCGCGATCGCGTCTGAGACAGTCAGTTTCGAATCATGTCCGTCGGCCGTCGCAAACGACAGAACTTCGGACTGGGCCCAGGCGAAGCGGGGGTGGTTAGGATTCTTCGGGTTGAAGAATACCTCGACCTCTGCCTGGTTAAGCTCCCTCATCCTGATCAGACTCTGTCTCGGGGCGATCTCGTTCCTGAAGCTCGTCCCGACCTGGGCAATCCCTATTGGAAGCTTTACCCTCTGGGTCTTGAAAAGAAGGGGAAAATCGACAAAGATGCTCTGGCATGTCTCTGGTCTAAGGTACGCCTCCTCCATCGAAGGGCCGATGCCTACCTTGAACATCATGTTGAATCTGCTCGTCCCCGAGAGCTTCGAACCGCATTTGAGGCACCGCACGCCTGACTTTTCCATCAGTGAGTCGTAGTCTCCGTCGCTCAGCTTCTCCGGCACAGGCTTTCCCGTCTTTTCTTCGACGAGCTTGTCGGGCCTGAAAACGGAGCCGCATTTCGAACACCTGACGAAAGGGTCGGTGAAGCTCGCAAGATGACCAGAAGCCTCGAACACAGCCTTGGGAAGTATCTGTGACCCGTCGACCTCCAGCATCCCGTCCTTTTTCACAATCATCCTTCTCCACAGCTCGACAAAGTTGTTCCTCAGCGCGACCCCCAAAGGGCCATAGTCGATGAAACCGGCCGGGGAGTTCGGATAACTCTCAGCTGATTTGAAGAAGAAGCCTCTCTGCTGCGCAAGGCGGATTACGTCGTCAAACGACATCGTCGACCTGCGCCTCGGGTGAGGGTGATAAAGGCTGTGCAGAATCTTCCGGCACTTTTGGTTCTGGCATGTCACGAACAGGGAGTTTCTCTTGCCGACCGAAGGCCCTCCTGGTGTACCTTGTAAGGAGCGGCCCCTGGAGTAAGATGCTTAGCACGACGACCCCGAACACGAGGGTCGCGACGGGCCCCCGCGTATCCGCTGGGATCGCCGAAACGAGGGCTATGGCAAGTGCTCCTCGCATTCCCCCGAGGGTGGCGGTGTTCATCCATGAAGCGGGTATCAGCGCTCCTCCTACCTTGTTCAGGCTGAGGATGGGATACACCGACGATATTCTCGCCATCACCACAATTCCGAAGGCGACGAGGACGGCCACGATGCCCGAAGCCAGGAGGAAGATGTTGGTGCTTACCCCGATGTAGAAGAAGGCAACGGCGTTCGCGATGAACGCGAGCACCCTCCAAAACTCGCGGGTCGCCTCAGCGACCTTCTTGCTCTCGATGTGCAACAGAATGGTGTTCCCGTAGAATAGGCCGGTCACAGCCACAGCGATGAGGCCTGAGGCACCCAACAAAGCAGCAATCTCATAGGCCCCATAGACTGCGACGAGCGTCAATACGATCTGTGTCACAGAATCCTCGATGAACCTCTGCAATTGGCGACCTACCCAGGCCATCCCCAGGCCTACAAGGACTCCCCCTCCAAGGACGTACCCGAAGCTCACGAAGGCGCCAAAGGGCTGTAGTGTCGCAGCCGATGAAGACGCCAATATCAGGGTGAAGATCGCAATTCCGCTGGCGTCGTTAAAGACAGACTCCATCTCGACGAGCGTAGCAAGTCTTGCTGGAACCTTCACCCTCGCAAAGACCTCGAGGGTTGTTGCAACGTCTGTGGGGGAGATGAGCGCCGCGAATAGAAAGGCGACCAATGGAGCGACTCCCACGACCTTCCACAGCACGACTCCCCCAACGAAGGTCGCGATGAGAACTCCGACCGTGGCCATGAGCAGGGCGGGCCTGTAGACTGCTCGAAAGTCCTCGACCCTGACGCTCATGATGCTTTCAAAGAGGAGGGGCGGCAGGATGAGCCCGATGAACAGGTCGCTGTTGATCAGACCGTTGAAGGCGTCGACCACTCCCGAAAGGGCGAAACCCGGAGAGGCAGCCAAAGTCAAGCCCACCAGGACCAAGATGACTGTGTACGGAACCTTCACTCTCTTTGAGACTACAGAGGCGAGTAAAGTGATGCCAAGAAATGTCGCCAGGACCTCTTGGATTGCGACCAAGGCGCTCTTACCTCAACTTGGATGGGTCTTAACTATCGCGCCGAAGAATCAACCGGTGCAAAGTATCAAGCGCCGCGGTCTCCCCTTTGTACTCTAATTAGTCGGTTTGTCTTCGACCTGCCTCAGCCTTCTTACGAGCTCGTTGATGATCCCAATGGCCACCGTGGGGTTACTCCTCAACATTGGGATGAAGGACCAGTTGGTAATTCCAAAGCATCGTGTGGGTTCGACCGCCACGATGTCGGCCGACCGAGGTTTGTCATCGAAGACTGTCATTTCTCCGAAGAAACCACCTGGGCCCGTCGACGCGATCTTCTTCCCCTCCTCCAGGACCTCGACCTGGCCTTCGAGGATGATTAAGAAACTGAGACCGGGCT
>DATDGE010000083.1:0-2035 GCA_036522255.1 Nitrososphaerales archaeon
AGCCCGGTCGTATTAGTTTGTACTCCCTCCTCGGCGAATGCTTTGTCCACCCCCTCGCGAACCATCCTCCCATGACTCTCGAGAGCCGGATACAGGGTCTTCGCGTGCCTTCTAAGAAATCTGACGGTGGCCAGCCCTGCAGTCATGGTGAGCGGATTCTCGGAGAAGGTCCCCCCGCCGATGGACACGAAGCCATCTCGCCTCGAAGGGTCAGCAAGAGAGAGGATTTCCTTGCTTCCTGCGACCAACCCCAAGGGAAGCCCGCCCCCAGCTACTTTTCCGAAGGTTGCCAGGTCAGGCTTCACCCCATACCATTCCTGGGCTCCTCCGAGCGCGATTCTGAACCCCGTGATGATCTCGTCGAAAGCGAGAAGCGCGCCATGCCTGTCTGCGAGCTCCCTCAACCCCCTCAGGTAGTCCTTGTCTGCTGGTATGCATCCCCCTGCTCCAAGGACAGGCTCGATGAAGATAGCTGCGACGTCTGCACGAGCCCGTTTGACTTCTGCTTCGGCCGCGTCCAGGTCATTGAACCTGACGCTCCTTACATGCTCCTGCTCCTCCGCAAGTATCCCGGAACTTTCAGTCCTGTCGAAGGGCCGGTGCACTCCCTTGTTCAGCTCTGTGTTGAACCCGTGCCATCCGCCAGCCATTTTCACAACGACTCGTTTCCCGGTGAATGCTCTTGCCAATCTCACTAGATACATGGTTGCTTCTGCCCCGGTGTTGCAGAAGCGCATTGTCTCGGCGCATGGGACCACCCTCTGAATCTCCTCTCCAAGTTCCACTGAAAACCTGTTCCCCATGCCAAAGTGGGTGCCCTGTGCGATCTGGTCGGCGAGGGCGTCAGTCACGACCTTGGGCGAATGTCCGAGTATCAGCGCCAGGTGTCCCATCCAGTAGTCGGTGTACTTGTTCCCGTCTTCGTCCCAGATGTGCTGCTTCTGCGCCCTGCTCACAAAGATAGGATAAGGCTCATAGAATCTGGTGTTGTGGTTGACTCCGCCCGCGAAAATCCTCTTTGCCCTTCCGAAGAGACGCTTCGAACGTTTAGTCTTAGATTGATAGGCCGAGGACAAGGCCACCTCAGCGCCCAGCGCGGCTATATCAAGCCGTAATCGGCGGAAGACAATTAATCACGGGCCACTTCTGGCTCGTTCGAAGATGGAATTCACCGTTCCCCTTGATACCCCCTTCAGTCTAGAGTACACGCTCGAGAGCGGTCAACTCTTCCGATGGGAAAGGATGGGGGAGTGGTGGTTCGGCATCGTCTCCGGGAGCGGAATAAAAGTAAGGCAAGAAGGGGACGCGCTCCGTTGCTCCTCGGGCTCGGACTTCCTTGACAACAACTTCGTCACGAACTATTTCAGGCTGGACGAGGACCTCGAACATATCCTGGCGTCGATGGCCAAGGACGATGTGATCACGAATGCCATAGAGAAGTTCTATGGGCTGCGGCTCGTCAGACAAGACCCATGGGAATGCCTGGGCTCCTTTGTCCTTGCAACGAACGCCAATATCCCCCGGATCAAGAAGATGGTCTCTTCCGTCTGTTCAAGATACGGCGAACCGACACAGTTTGAAGGAGGCACCTACCACGGCTTCCCGGGCCCCGAAGCCCTTTCGCGAGCCTCGGTCTCAGACCTTCGAGCGTTGGGTCTTGGATATCGGGCACCATTCCTCAAGCACGTAGCCAAATCCGTGGCGGAAGGCAAGGTCGATTTGACCAGCATGCCAAACCTCAGCTACGAAAAATCGCAAGAGCTCCTCCTCACAAAACTATTCGGAGAAAAGCTCCTCCTTGGCGTGGGCCCCAAGGTCGCCGACTGCGTCCTACTTTACTCCCTGGGGAAGGACGAAGCATTTCCCATCGACGTTTGGATCGCAAGGATGATTGCGAAATCCTATCCTGACCTTCTCCCAAAGTCTCTCCGGAGCAGGCTCGCCGAGAAACCGAAGTTAAGACTCTCCATCAGGGAGTACCGGCATGTTTCGAATTCGATCCGGTCCCATTTCGGGATGTACGCTGGGTACGCCC
>DATDGE010000084.1:0-2439 GCA_036522255.1 Nitrososphaerales archaeon
TTACAGGTGAGACGACCGAGCTAGCCCGCATCGATGTCGACGTACCAAGAGAATTATTCAAACAGCTAACAAACATGGTCAGGGAAGCCTATCCAGAGATTTCAATCGAAAGCTGAGCTTGATGGCCTAAGCCTTCGCAGACGCAACAAACCTCGCGACAGTTGGTCCCTTAACTTCGGGACATCAGTGGGAGGCTCTGCCGGAATCAGGTACTCTGAGGGTCTGAATCACTCGTTTCGGCTGGCCCGCTCTTTATCGAGGGGGCAAGTTCGAGCTTCGCCTCGACTTCGGATTTTTCCGCCGAAGGTTCTTCGACAGGACTCTCCTCGACAGGTGCCCTGTCAGTAGGTTCCACTTCCGTAATCGCCTCAGCCTTTATCTCCGCGAGCTGCGATCCGATTTCCCTTATCTCCTGTGACTCGTTACTCTCGGCCTCAGGCTCCGCAGGTACTGCTTCGGCCTCGGCCTCCGCCTGGATGGGGGTTGGACTTGCGGGAACGGCAGGCTGCCCTCCTGGTCCTTGTTCGACCGGAGTGGGCTCATTGGGTTCTGTTGGCTCAGCTTGTGCCGCTTCCGGCGCCTTTTCCTCTGCGAAGGCCTGACCTCCGGTGACCTCCGAGGCCAACTGTACCACCTTCGAGACTAGCTCGTCGTAGGTCGTCTGAGGGACGTGCTCTGCGAGGCGTGCTTCAAGCTCTTTCACCTTGGCTTCGCTAGATTCGAATTGCTCTCTTGGGACCGTTGATGAAATCGTGGTCTCGAGCTCCTGAACTCTTCCCTTGACCGCTTCATACTCTGAAGACGGGACCATGCTGCTGACCTTCTTCGTGGCCTCCTCGTAGAGTCCCTGCAGAGATGAGTACTCGGACTCGCTCACCATCCCGGTGATCCGTTGTTCTAAATCGTTGATCTTGGAGATGCTCTGCTGGTGTACCGCGGCAGGTACAGTTCCCTGGGAAATCTTCGTGACAAAGGCGTCCACAGTCCTCCCCTGGGCGACGACGCCCTTGTTCAGGGCTGCAATCTGTTCCGCAACCTCGGCGAACTGTTTGCCCTGTGCGGTCGTTCTCTGGAGTTCTGCCCTTGTTCGTATCAGTTCTTTTTCTTGTTCCGCTATCTTCCTATCTTGACTGGCAATCGTCTTCTCCATGCGTGTTGCCTTATCTTCGAATTCTAGAACGATTTCATGGTGCTCCTTCTTCGTAATCGTCTGGCGGAGCTGCGCCTCAAGTGCTTTGTTCCTTTGCACCAGCTTCTTCGCATCGTCAAGCGAGTCTTCTGTCTTGCTCATCCGCTGACCTTGCTCCCGTGGTGGGGTTGGGCAGAGGAGATTGATAGTAGCCGAAGTCAATATCGCTACACCCAGTTATGAATTGCGGAAGAATATCATCCTAGCCAGAAGACGGGAAACCATTCCCAGCGGAGGTACAATGAACCGTTTATCATCACAATTCGGCGAAGGATTTTTTCGCCATCGTCATGGTTCCGACTTCGGCGTGGATGGCTTGGAAGTCCTCACTCGCGTTATCTTCTTGGTAATTTTCTTCGCGTAGTCGCCCGACCAGGGGAATGTGGAAAGAATCTCCCTGGCACGCTCACGCATGAAATCTGCAACAACTTCGATGTGCAGTCCATCAGGATTGAACCCGTTAAAACCGCGGCACAGTCTGTTACGTGAGATTGAACCCAGCGGAAACAGTTTTTCTGTATACGCCGCTCCCTTACTGGGCCATTTTCGTCCTTGTGCTCTACCGTCATGACGTGTCGAGGCTGTTGCATCCCTTTAGGGATGACGGGAGCCGGTGCTGTCTAATCTTCGTTTGGTCTAGCGTGAGATGCATCCGTCACCAAACGACAACTCGACAGAACCGAACGCCCCATCACCTAAATAAGCGCGTTGACTTCTTCTAGGGTCGATGTTGTTCACGAGGGAGGCAGTCTCAGGGTGAAGAAGCTGTCCAGAGATACCATGGCGCTTTTGGTGGCATTGGTGGTCTGCGTTCTGGTAATAATCCTCTTGACTCCTATCGGTTTCGAGACTCGTCCGCAGTCGGATCTGAAGACCGTCGGTTACATCGCAATCGGTACGATTTTTACGGGTCTCACCCTGTTCTTATTGTCAATCGCCTTTCTCTTCCGGAGGGTTCGGTTAGCTTCGAAACTGGCGATCATCGCTTCGATACTGTTCTTCGTTCCCGTTATCGGCGACCGAGCCGGAGCCTTCTTCTCGGTCCCAATCCCTCCGGCGATTAACATTCTCGAATACATCCTCGTCACACTACTTCTCGTCACGCTGTTTCTCGCCTCGAGAGTCTACATGAAGAGTAATTCCGCTTCGAAGCAGCCGCTCGACAGAACCCAACTTTCCAAACATTAATCTAAGTCAAGGCCCCACAAAGGACAATGGCCATGACCTGGCTCCGACGGCTCGTAGAAGAG
>DATDGE010000085.1:0-1616 GCA_036522255.1 Nitrososphaerales archaeon
ATCACAGGTGTCGGCACAGTCCCGGTCGGGAGGGTAGAGACAGGAAAGATGAAAGTCGGGGAATCAGTGGTAATCATGCCCGAAGGCCTGACGGCCGAGGTGAAGTCCATCGAGACCCACCACACTGCGATGCAGGAGGCGATGGCAGGCGACAACATCGGGTTCAACCTCAGAGGAGTCAGCAAGACAGACTTCCGGCGAGGCTCAGTTCTAGGGCCGACCAATGACCCGCCGACAATTGCGAAGGAGTTCAAGGCCCAGATCATAGTCGTGTTCCACCCAACGGCGATCGCCCCAGGGTACACCCCCGTCCTTCACGCCCACACCGCCCAGGTAGCAGCCACCATCTCTGAGATCGTGGCGAAGATCGACCCGAGGACAGGTCAGGCCACCGAGGAGAAGCCCAAGACGATAAAGACAGGCGACTCGGCCATCGTCAAGATCACACCGCTGAGGCCAATCGTCATGGAGACGTTCAAGGAGTATCCCGAGCTGGGGAGGTTTGCCCTCAGGGACATGGGAAGCACAGTGGCGGCCGGCATAGTTCAGGAAATCACTCAGAAGGGACTAGTAGAGAAAGTAGCCGCGAAGGCCTAGCCCAGCAATAACATCCAAGTCAGCGCCGCGAAGCAGAATCGTTAGCTCTATGGTAGCAACCCTTATGTGTCTGAGCCGACGCTTTGGGAAGCATGTGCGACTGTGCGGAGTTCGAATTCGAAGAGATGGCTCTTGAGACTGAGGAAAAGGAGCCACAGCCGATGACCGTCCCGCTGCAACTCGTACGAGCCAAGAAGAAGTAGCGTCTTCGGGCGGGTTCGTTCGCGGGGCCTGGGCGAGAATCGTTTTCTATCAGAGGTTTCTCCGCATATTCCATGCCTTTTCTTCGAGTCATCGAGGTCTTTCCTCCTCTGTTCCCCATCTCTCCCAATGACAACGGGAGCATAGGCCTCGAAGATAAGACGGAGAGGTTCATCGAAGGTGTACGGAGTATACGTGACCTGGTCGATGTCTTTCTTGTGGCGAGCTTGAAGGACCCTCGAATCCTGAAACTCTCGACCACCGAGGCCGCCAGGTTGCTTCAGGACCGCCTGCGAGTAGAGGCCGCTCCTGTGATAGTCGTCCGCGACATGAGCAAGCCTCTGTTCCTGTCAACGGTCCTCACGGGGATGTCCCTGGGTTTTGGTTCGATGATGCTCGCGTGGGGAGACAATTATCCCTCGAGCGCGGGGGCGACCAACATCCGCGATTTTTCCAACCTCGGTGAGGCCATCGGGGAGGCCAGCTCAATGCGCAGCCGGGCCCGGGCCCCGACCAAGTTCTTTGCTCCGGTAGACATCAGCCGATTGGGTCAAGAGAAGGGAGAGGCGCTGGCGAAATCCAGGCTTAGGGCCGGAGCAGACTACCTCCTCGCTCAGCCCCCTTGCCTCGACTCAGAAACCCTGGACCGGCAGGTATTGGGATTGGAAAAATCGGGAATCAAAGACAAGGTGTTCCTGAACGTTTTCCCATTCAAAGACAGTAAGGACCTTGAATACTGCGAGAGGTACTTCGGATGGAAGTTCCCGAAACATTTCAGAGAGGTGGCGGCGTCGGGAGAGGTGGCCCTGCTCAATGAG
>DATDGE010000086.1:0-2014 GCA_036522255.1 Nitrososphaerales archaeon
GCGAAGTTCTCCCTCGAGCTGACAAAGAGCAGAGCGAAGCGGAACGGAGAGACGGCCGCCGACGATGAAGAAACAACAGACAGCGGGAGGGCCTTCTGGGTGGCCCGACACCCTGCCCTCGAGGAATATTCGAAGTCGGGACTCGCCAGCATCGACATCGAGGGGTTCCATTGATGGGCTGGATGGGGAAACTATTCGTCGCACTCGTAGGCGCAATCTCTTTCGCAGGGGGGCTCTGGTTCGTCGGAATACTCTCCATCATCATTCTGGCGATTTCTTTCCGGCCCAGGTCCAAGAACGACGGGAGAGAAGCGGGAGCGAGAAACCGTTTGCCGATTCGTCTTCTCCTAGCCGGTGTATTGTTCGTTCTTTCAGCCTTAGCTTTCGGTTCGGGAGGGACCTATTCGCCCATCGTCTTGTTCTTAACGGGCATTGTCGTCCTATTCTGGTCCCATCTTCCGGTCGGGACAATCTTCGCCCAGGTGGTCCCGGTCGAAGAATCCATCCTGCTGAGGTCGAAGTACGTCCCTTTCTTGTGGTACGCACTGGCTGAGGTGAAGCCTGGTCCGGAGGATTTTCCCAGGGCCGTCTCGTTCTTCGCCGGGAAGCTGGTTATTTTCGTGGATTCAGCGAAGGCCTACGCCCTCGCTGAGTGCCGGGCTTTGGGCAGGAACAATGCCGAGGCCCAGCTCCTGTCTCGGCTGAAGGAATCGGCTTCGAGTCGCCAGAGCAGGGCCTATGTCCTCCCTCTCGACGCAAAGCAGGCTTCAGCCCTTTTCATGCATCAACTTTCAGAGACAAAGATTCCTGATGACTTGGCTACCCATGCCTCGAGCGTTCCGGGGCTGTTAGTGGTTCATGCCCGCGGTGGAATAATAGACCAGGCCTCGGCGTACAAGGTATCGGCTCAAACAAAATCGCATTCATTGCCACTCAGGTGCAAGGACATTGGGAAGCGGCCCCTCTTGTGGGAACTTCTCGAAAGTATCGGCAAGAGGTCGAGGTGGCCCGGTCCCGACGCCTACTCAAACCTCCTGGACTCAGTTTCGGCCACCAGGGGAGAGCCGATAGGGGAGAGGTTGGGAGGAATCGAAGGATCTGGGGGTTCAGTGATCGTCCAGTCCCTTGGGGGTGAAAAACTTGAGCTCTCCAGGCCACAGCTTAGAGCCATCATTTCGATCTACTCTTGAAACGTCATCTTCGGTCCGCAAGCAGTGCGGAAGTTCCGGTTCTCTAGGCAGCCTCCACGGAAAGTATACCGTGGAAGAGCGTACTCGCCCCCTTAATTGCCGCCAAAGAAAGGACGAAGACAGCGGCAAACACTATCAGTATCCCGAACGCTTCGACCCCAAGCTGCTGAAGGGCACCTATCCCGCCCCCAAACAGAATCCCATCCGGGAGCGACGCGGTTCCAGACGCCGCGGCGAACGTATTCTGGGTGAAAAAGGCGATCATCAGCACCCCGAAGATCCCCCCGATCAAATGTCCAGGAAGGAGGCCGATCGGGTCGGCGAACCACTTGCGTTTCGCAAAATATGCTTCAGCATAATAGAACAGGCCCCCGCCGAGTACCCCGAGTATGATTGCGCTCCCTGGGCTGACGAACCCGGCGAGCGGGGTGATCACTATCAGGCCCATCAGTATCCCGTTTGCCATCATTATCAGGCCGGGATTCCGCCTGGTCTTCCAGTACGCCACAAGCATAAGGGCCATGAAACTCGAAGCCGCGGCTAGGAAGGTCGTGAGTACGACTACTATGGCCGATGAGTTGAACGCCAGCACACTGCCCGGGTTGAACCCGAACCATCCGACCCACAGGAGCAGTATGGAGAGTGTCAGCCATACCGGATTTACGCTGACTGGGACCTGAATGCTCTCTTTGAGCCCAGACTTCCTCTCTTCCTGCCACACAGCGGTGAGTATCCCCAGGCCCGCGGCCCCTGCGGCCGCGTGGACCACCAGCCCCCCTGCGAAGTCACGCATCCCCAACTGATACAGCCACCCCGTCGGGTTC
>DATDGE010000087.1:0-3592 GCA_036522255.1 Nitrososphaerales archaeon
GAACCGCGACCCAACGAAGCAGTTCCCCAACGACGGTGTCGACTCGATCGAAGCGAACGGCGAACTTGGATTCGGCAGGGACTTCGCGAGCTACAAGAACTTCATCAAACCGATGGGTGGGCTTGCAGCTGACCTGAACAACGCGACCAAAGAGGTCACCGGTTGAGCCAGCCCGCATCAAAGGGCAACATCATCTTTAGGTTGTACCGCTGGCTCATGGACGGTCTCGAAAGGACAGTGTACATCGGGGTCCAGTACACCTACCCTAAGCGATTTGTGAGCCCTCTAGGTTATCTTGGAGTTTTGACCGGAATAGTCTTCCTGGTCCTCGGCATAACCGGCGGACTTCTGATGATCTACTACCAGCCGACCCTTTCCGGCTGCGGAAGCGTGACCTGCGCCTTCGCCAGCATACAAAGGATCAACGATGGTGCGCCATTCGGATGGCTCCTCAGGAACATACACTACACCGCGTCGAATGCGATGGTGCTCCTCGCAGTGCTGCATCTGTATTACCAGTACTTCAGCGGCAGATTCAAGATAAAGAACGAAGTCCTTTGGGTGACTGGAGTCGTCCTTGGGATCATTACCGGAGTCGAAGCGTTCACCGGCTACGACCTCCTGTTCAACCAGAGGGCGGGGCTCGCGATTGAAATCGGCTCTGGATTGGCTAATGCTTCCCCAGTGATCGGGGGGATTCTCCGATTGGCGACCTTCGGGGCGGGGTTCTCTGACTTCGTTCTGAGGCTCTACGCGGCCCACGTGTTCATCCTTCCAATGTTCATGCTGATCCTCGTGTTCATTCACTTCCCACGCTACATGGTGTTCGACCTTCCTGTGATTTCGACGGTGGTCGGGGGCCTCTTCCTCATCGCCGCCATCTTCCCGGTCGCCGTTGGGATACCTTACAATCCGAGCAACCCGCAACTCACCATCCCCGAATGGTATCTGACCGGAATCTACGCCTTACTACGGACTGAGTTCGACAAGTTCGTGATGGGCGGTTTAATGCCTGCATTGCTATTCCTGATGGCAATCGTCGTTCCGTTTGTGGACACTTCCAAGAAACTGAACTGGAAGGACAGGCCTTTCTTCACCGCGCTCGGGATAACAACCATCGCGCAGATCCTCATCACCACCGCATGGGGTTTCTACATCAATCCGGATACCACTCTCCCCACTCTAGCTAGACTGTTCGTCGACCCGGCGCTTTACTTCTCGTCCATGCTAGCCGTGACCCTGCTTTCTTTCATCGGGACCTACGCCTTCCTCCGATACCTGAAGGCAAAGGACCGCATCAGAAAAGCATCGGCACCGGTCGGCCCCATCCTGACCAAGCAATGGGTCTTCATAATATTCATCCTCCTGATAGTTGCCCAGGTAGCAATCAACGGACTCGCTGCCCAGGCCGTTTCGTCTAACCTCAGGAACTTGGCCCTGTTCGACGCCGGAGCAATCCTGGTGACCTTCGGCATCATCGTACACCTGTACAGGTACAGCCAGAGTCTTCCGTTCTAGGCCGAGACCCTGACCTCTGCCGCCATCTCTAGCCACCGTGGACCTATCTCTCGCACCTTCCTGATGCCAAAATTCGACTTTGGTGGCAAGAGTTCGGACAATTCGGCCCTCAGGGCTTCTTCGGCTTCGACCTCGTCACGGCCTACGACGTGCCTATAGTAGTGGACCACGCCCCCCTTCTTCGCCATCTTGAGTGCCGTCTGGAGGAACTTATTGGCCTGCGACGGATGAGGCATCAGAACCCTGTCAAATTTGGCCCTCGACCGGTCAGGGAGCTCGTTGGCGTCCATGGCTAAAACGGAGATGAGCCCATCGACCTTGTTCAGTCTATTGTTCTCCTCGTGCAGCCGGGCCGCGTACACGTTGATTTCGCAACTCGTCACTTTCACGCCAGCGAGCTTGGCTATCGGCACGGAGAAGGGCCCAACGCCAGCAAACATGTTCAGAACCTTTTCCTTCGACCCCACGAGTCCGGCAATCCTTAGCCTCTCTGTGGAGAGCCGGGGGGAGAAGTAGCATTTCGCCACGTCTACCCGAAAGACGCACCCGTTCTCCCTGTGGGCGGTGAGGGTTCTCTTTGCCCCCGAGAGGTGCTTCAATTTCCGCAGCCTGTAATCCCCCTCGATTCCCCCCTCCTGTTCAAAGACTGCCCTGATGTTCTTCATCTCTTCCATGAGTGTCCGGCCGACCTTTCTCTTCTCTCGCTGGGTGAAACCTTCGAGCCTGACGATGGCTATGTCCCCGATTACGTCTATCCCATACGAAACACTCCCTGGGTTCTCGATTCCCGCTCTTTCCAGGGCAGCCCTAATCAGCCGCGGCATCTTCTTCCCTTTGCGAGGAGACGTAGTAATAGGCGCCCTTCTCCTTCTGCTCCCTGTCCAGCTTGCTCCCGGGCTTGTTGACCCTGGGCCTTCCAGTGTTGACGTCCCTCCGGTATGTCAGACCTACGAGCTTCAGGAACTCGTTCATCCCTTCCTCCTTTGTCAGCGGGGTCGAAGCCTCTCCGGACACTCCAGGCTTCCCTGCGAAGACCATCAGCCTGTCGGAGACGATGTCAACCACCTGCAGGTCATGGTCGATTATCACAGCAGCCTTGCCTCGGGCTTTCACCATCCTGTTTATCGCCCGCGCAATTACGAACCTGTCCTCTACGTCAAGGAAGGCGGAAGGTTCGTCCAGCGCGTAGACCTCCGAATCCTGAGCCATGGTAGCCACGATCGCGACCTTCTGGAGCTCTCCGCCGCTCAGCTCCCCCATCCTCCTTGCGAGGAGCTTCTCCATCCTGAGCGGGACCGCCAGGGTGTCTTGGAGCACGGGGTCGCCGTACTTCGACCCCAGGCTCGAATTGTAGAATTCTTCGACCGTCCCTTCGAAGTTCGAGCTCAGATACTGAGGCTTGTAAGCGACCTTGGCATCGACGGAGACGCTCCCCTTGGTGGGCTTCTCTTCACCGGCAAGCATCTTGATGAACGTGGTCTTGCCGAGGGCATTCGCTCCGACCACCCCGAGGATTGTCCCTCCCTTGATCAGACCGGCATCAACATCGAGCTTGAAGTTCTCGTAAGACTTCGTGAGCCTCGTGTATTTTGCCACTATCTCTTCACTCTCGAAAGTCTCCCCTGCTGCGCGCTGGCCGAAGGATACCGCGTGTTCCCGGAACCTGACGTTCTCCTTGGGAAGATACCCGTCGAGAAGCGCGTTGATCCCCGTCCTCGATGCATAGGGCCCGGAGACTATTCCGTAGGCCCCGGGTTCCCCATAGATTATCTGTACATAGTTGGTGACGTAATCAAGGAATGCAATGTCGTGCTCGACCACGAGGACCGACTTGCCCGACTCCGCGATCTGCCCAATCAGTCTAGATACTGCAAGTCTCTGGTAGACGTCATTGTATGACGAAGGCTCGTCGAACAGATAGAGGTCCGCGTCCTTCAGAGCCGCTGCGGCAACGGCCACTCTCTGAAGCTCCCCTCCGCTAAGATCGGAGACTTTCATCTTCAGCGTAGTCTTCAGGTTCAGGGCCTCGACCACTTCGTCCATCTTCTTTCTCTCGTCCATCTGTCGCAGAAGT
>DATDGE010000088.1:0-7654 GCA_036522255.1 Nitrososphaerales archaeon
GTCTTCGGTGGCTCTCTTGGGGAGGCCCTGATGAAAAAGGAGGTCAAGGTCATGGACCTTGCGATGAAGAACGGCGCCCCAATAATTGGGCTCAACGACTCTGGTGGCGCCCGGATCCAGGAGGGGGTCTCCAGCTTGGCAGGAGTGAGCGAGATGTTCTTCAGGAACACACTCGCTTCGGGGGTGATCCCACAGGTCAGCGCAATCTTGGGGCCCTGCGCCGGGGCCGCGGTTTACTCCCCCGCCATGACAGACTTCACATTTATCGTGAAGGGAATCGGCCAGATGTTCATCACAGGACCCGACGTGGTCAAGGCAGCGCTGGGCGAAACAGTCACCTTCGAGGAACTGGGCGGGAGCATGATCCATGCCACCCAGAGCGGGGTCGCCCACTTTATCTCGGAAGACGAGCAGGAATGCCTTTCGACAATAAGGAAGCTGCTTTCCTTTCTTCCTCAGAACAATTCCGAGTCACCACCGAGTTTCGAAGCGCCCACGGATGCGGGCGCCGAAGACCCAGAGCTAAGCAGACTCGCTCCCGAGGAGCCATACAAGGCGTACGACATCAGGAAGATAGTCCAAAGGATCGTCGACGGTGGCGACTACCTGGAAGTCCACGCTGGATGGGCCCAGAATGTCACCGTCGGCTTCGCCCGCTTGGCAGGTCGGAGCGTGGGGGTGGTCGCGAACCAGCCGATGGTCCTTTCCGGGGCCTTGGATGTTGACAGCTCCGACAAGGCCGCCAGGTTCGTCCGATTCTGCGATTCGTTCAACATACCCATCATCACACTCGTCGATGTCCCGGGGTATCTCCCGGGCTCCGACCAGGAGCACCGCGGCCTGATTCGCCACGGCTGCAAACTGCTCTACGCCTACTGCGAGGCCACGGTCCCGAAGGTTACCCTGATCGTGAAGAAGGCCTATGGAGGCGCGTACTGCGCGATGGGCTCCAAGTACAGCAAGGCGGACATCAACTACGCCTGGCCTGGCGCGGAAATTGCAGTAATGGGTCCCGAGGGGGCCATCAATATTATCCACAGGAAGGAGATTGAGTCCTCTGCAGACCCTGAAGGAATGAGAAAGCAACTCGCCGCCGACTACAGGAAGAAGTTCGCGAACCCCTACGTTGCCGCCAGCCGAGGCATAATCGACGAGGTCATATCCCCCGCTGTAACTCGCCCCAAGCTCGTCGCTGCCCTCGCTTCGCTGAACAACAAAAGCGAGTTCAGGCCCTCCAAGAAGCATGGGAACATCCAACTCTGATTCGATTTGTTCAACAGCGTCCTCATAGCAAACCGCGGAGAGATCGCCGTCAGGATCATCCGCACCTGCAAGCTCCTCGGGGTGAAGACTGTGGCCGTCTACTCCGACGTCGACATCAATGCCCTCCACGTCAAGCTGGCCGACAGGGCCGTCAGGATAGGCCCGGCCGACCCGGGGGACAGCTATCTGAACATCAACAGATTGGTTCAGACCGCCGTCGACTCGGGCGTCGACGCCCTTCATCCCGGCTACGGGTTCGTCTCCGAAAACTGGAACTTAGCCGAGACCTGCCGGCAGGCAGGAATCAAGTTCATCGGACCGAAGCCCCGCACTCTCGTCATAGCAGGCAACAAGGTCGACTGTAAGAGGATTGTAAGAAAGGCCGGCGTCCCGGTCATCGAAGGGGGCGAGACCGTGTTCTACGGTCCAGAAGGGGCCCTGGAAGCAGCCCACGAGTTGGGATACCCGGTCCTCCTCAAGGCAGCGTTCGGAGGAGGCGGAAGAGGGATCAGGGAGGCAGCCGACGACAGGCAGTTCCTCCAGGGATTCAATCTCGCTTCCAGCGAAATGAAGCGCTCCCTCGGGAAGGCAGGCCTCTTCGTCGAGAAGCTGGTCAAACCTGCACGGCACATCGAAGTCCAAGTCGTCTCCGACGGCGCTGGTAAAGTGATCCAGCTCGGAGAGAGGGAATGCAGCATCCAGAGGAGGCACCAAAAGCTACTGGAAATGACCCCCGCGCCTGGGTTGGACGAGGCTGCCAGGGCAAAGGTCGGAGAGTACGCGGTAAACATTGCGAAGGCCCTGAGCTACGAGAACATCGGCACCATCGAATTCCTGATGGACGCGAACCATAATTTCTACTTCATCGAGGTCAACTCCCGACTGCAGGTCGAGCACCCGGTGACAGAGATGGTGACCGGGCTGGACCTGGTCAAGGAGCAGCTAGAGATTGCCGCAGGGGAAGGGATTGACTACGGCCAGAAAGACGTCGTGCCCGTGGGCGCTGCCATGCAGTGCAGGATCAACGCAGAAGACCCCGCGTCCGGCTTCGCGCCTTCCAGCGGGAGAATCGAGAAACTGTTCTTCCCGGGCGGGGCCGGGGTCAGGATCGACACTGCCCTCTACCCGGGCTATGAGGTCCCAGAATACTATGACTCCCTCCTCGCGAAGCTGATAGTCCGTGGAAAGGACCTGGAAGAGGTCAGGAAGAGAATGGTCATCGCTCTTGACGAATTTGAAATCGAGGGGGTGAAGACGACGATCCCTCTTCAGAGGTTCATCCTCCGCCACGAAGAGTTCCTCAAATGGAACCTGGACGTCCTTTTCATGCAGAGGAACAGGGTCGTAGAGTCCCTCGCAGAGAAGCTCTCAGAGGAAAGGGCCTTGCTCGCAGAACGAGGAGCGGCGATCGCCGCAGCCATCATGGAATCGGGATGGACAACGCAGGCGCAACGGGCTTCTACCACAAGGATCACAAAACAGTCCGCCCGCAAGGAGGCACGCTTCTCTGACACAGTATGAGCTCCAAGGGCCTGACGGATTATTTGTCGTCGAAGCCGTCCGCACGGTCGATGGCTTTCGGGTGACTGTGGGGAAAAACACCTACTCTCTGAAGCTCAAAAGGGGCGTAGAACCGAACGAACTCGTAGCCGAGGTGTCGGACAAGCCGCTCAGCGTGACCCTGTTGGAGGCGAACAGCCAGAGGGTCGGGATCACTCTGAACGGGGAGATCTTCTCCTTTCAGCGCCCTGCCGCCGCGATAGCACCATCCCACTCAGAGTCAGCTGTGGCAGCCGTCCAGAAGGACATCGTCGTCGCGCCAATGCCAGGACGAGTCATTGGGACCTTGGTAAAGGCAGGCGAGAAGGTCCGTGCTGGCGACCCTCTTGTGATAATCGAATCGATGAAGATGGAAATCGCAGTCAGGTCTGATCGCGACGGCGAGGTCGCCGAGGCCCTGGTCAGCGATGGTGCTACCGTGAAGCGCGGCCAGGCCCTTGTGAAGCTAAGAAGCTAAGAGCGCCTTCTTCACAGCATCCAAGTCAGGGAACTTCCCAGGGTCCTCTGCCACCCACTTGAACAGCACATTACCCGAGTCGTCCACGACGAATATCGACCTGTTCGCGCAGAGATAACCTTCTACTCCGCCGAGATTTTTCCACACCACGCCATATTTTTGGACTGTTTCACGATTGAAATCGCAGAGCAGAGGAAAGGTCAGGCCGTGCTTCTCTGCGAACTCCTTCTGCGGGAAGGGAGCGTCGACAGAAATCCCCACCACCATCCCGTTGATTTTCTCGAGTTCCCCGTACATGTCCCTGAAGGCGCACATCTCCTTGGTGCACACGCCCGTGAACGCACCCGGGTAAAAGGCCAGAATCGTCCTGCGTCCCTTGACCAGGAACTCCGACAGGTGGCGCGGTTTCCTATCGTAGTCGTACAGCGAGAAGTCTGGAGCCCTTTCACCAATTTCAGGCATTATCCTTTAACGAGGACGGGCGATGTATTAACTCTCCTCTTAATGTGAAGAGTTAAAGCCAAAAGGCGAACCTGGATTAGTGCAAAAAATGCAGACCGGAATCGAACCAAGAAGCCTTGGCAGTGTAGGGCTCTTCGGGGTCTTCCTCGCTGTCGCCGGCTCCATCCTAGATTTCTATTCGGGCTACCAGATCCTTTCGCAGTCGACGACCAACGTTATGGGGATGGTTGTAATGCAGTACACCAGCTCCGGGCTCGTGTGGGGGGTCGGAGTCATTCTGCTGGGCGCGGCGCTCATCATCACGGCTCCGGCGGTGGTCTCGTCATTCGGGATGCGCCGGATGAGGACATTTGGCACATTGATGGTGGCCTACGGCATAATCATGCTTTTCGTCGGAATCTCGATGTATAGGGGGGTCACGCCAATGATGCAGGGGATTACACTCTCGGGTCTGGGAATGTTGGTCGTCGGTCCGCTGATGGTATTCAACGGAGTCATGATGTGGCGCTCTCGAGCTTTTCTCCAAATGGCTTCCATGCCGAAGAGCGGACATGCCCTGCGGAACGCCTCTTTCGTCATTGTTGGCATAGTCATTTTGATAGCGGCAGCTTTCGTGGCCGACCCTTCTTTGATTCAAGGCCCAACGAGCACATCAGGGACGGGGACGACCTCCACCCAGGCTTCCTCCAGCGTCTCTGTCCACGTCGCGGCCAGCGCCGCGAATTGCTCGGGGTCGGGGTCCACCGAGCAATGCAGGATGATGCTCGCCAACTCCGGGACTGCGGGGACAGCAATAACCGGGGCGGGCACCTTGTTCTATAGCGGAGCCGGTGGCATGGGCGTCAACTCAGTCAGTACACAATCAGGGTGCACGGCGCTGTCGGGTAGCCTGGGCCCAGGTCAGTCGGAACAGGTCAGCTGCTCATTCACGGTCGCCGGGTTGTCAGCTTCGGGAACTCAAATGACCGGGAGTGTCGCTCTGAGTAGCGGAGATTCGGTTTCATTCACTGGCACCGCTTCGTAATGTTTCATTTCACGTGGTACGGGTCGCTGGATGGAAGCGGGCGATGTACTAGCCCTGCGGACGGACGCGGGTCCTCAGATATCCATCAATCCTCTTCTGGAGGTCTGCGTTCACTTCAGAAATGGGCCTCCCGCCGTCTATCCTGACGATGCCATACTTCGATTCCATGTGCTTGAACTCCTTCGCAATGTTCCTCTGGTAGAGCACGAAGGATTCGAAGAGGTCGTCCGACAACCCCATGTCTGCGCCCGCTTCATAGTAGTCCAGCGACCCGTACTTCTGGAAGACCCTGTGGAACAGCTCCTCCGGTGGGACGTCGAGGTAGAACACAAGGTCGGGCTTGACAGCGAACCCGAAGAGGTCGTGGGACCAGGCCCTGCTTAAGCCTCTGACGCTGCTCCTCGCCATCAGAGTGTAGATGTAGCGATCAGCCAGGACCACATACCCTGCGTGTAGGGCAGGGATTATCTTGTGCTCCAGCTGGTCGGCGAAGTCGGCTGCGTAGAAGAGGGCCAGGGTCTTCTTCCCCAGGGGGAGTTTGTGTTTCGCCTCGAGGATTCCTGACCCAATCAACTCCGAGCGCTTCAACCCGGTGGTTATGACGGCATGGCCGCCAGCCTCTAGATGGCTGATGATCAGGTCGATCTGGCTGCTCCTTCCTGAGCCGTCCGGGCCCTCGACCACGATAAAGCTCCCCTTGGATTCGAGCCTCTTCAGATAAGAGATCCCCTCGCCGAAGAACTTCAGTGGGTGAGCGGCCAGTTGCGATGTCATTTGACCTCGGTCTCCTGTTTCTCCTCGAGTTCGAGCACCGCAGGCACCTTCGTCGCAGGGATGAGCTTCGTCACGTAGCGCCGCATCTGATTCTGCTGCTCCTCGATGTCAAGGGTCCCGTCGATGATGGCGAACTTGTCATTCTGGATCATTGACTCGTACTGATCGACTATTCGTGTTTGGAAGATCCTGTAGCTTTCATATTCATCGTTGCTCAGGTTAAGGTCCATCCCCGCTTCGTAGTACTTCAGCTTGGGACGTCCCTCGAGGATTCTATCCATCGCCACCGCCGGTGGGACTTGGAAATAGAACGTGATGTCTGGGACAACCGCGAACGAGTACACCTTCCTGACCCATGTCGGAGTGCAACCCCTGACCACGTCCCGGGCGAAGGCAGTGTACACGTACCTGTCCGCAAGGACGAAGTAGCCTGCTTGAAGTAAGGGAGAGATGTTTCTCTCGTACCTGTCGGCGAAGTCTGTTGCGTGGAGGAGGCTGAACGTAGTCGGAGTCAGCAGGGCCTTTCTCTTCCCTTTGGAGGTAATCTCCTTGACGACATCCGAAGAATTCCATTCGGTAAAGAAGACGTAGAGGCCGAGGCTGCGCAGCCATTTGTCAAGAAGGTGCATCTGTGTCGATTTGCCTGAGCCGTCTATCCCCTCGACGACTATGAGCTTCCCTGGATGGCCCGTGCGACCTATTTCAGGGCGCGCGCTGCTTCTAGCCAACTTCGCTTCCCACCTTCACGAGGCCGATGTGGCGCTCCCTTTCCTTGGCGCTCACGAATATCGTGACTGGCTTCTTGATTGCGGACGCGAAGGCAAGAGCTGCCATCCTCGCGAGTTCGAGGGGGAAGGGACCCTTGCTCGCGATGACGCTGATTCTGAGCCCCCCCGAATAGGCCACTCTGTACTGCGCCCTCGAGCGGTCTAGGACCTCCATCAACTTCAGGCATGCGCCCAGCCTCTTTACCAGCTTGGCGTCGTGCGAAAGCACACCGTCATACCTTCTCATTAGCCAGTTGGCCGTCCGAGGCCTCCTTGCCCTTACAACAGAGACTGCCATCAGCAGCTGGTCCCTGTGGCTCATCGGGAGGTCTTCGCTCATCAGGATTCCGAACACCGCGTCCGCGTCGGATTCGAAGCAGTCCGGAGCCCGCGCCCTCCAGACACCGGTCTGCACAATCCTCTTCTCGCGTTCATCGAACAGGCCGTTCCTGACAAGACATTCCAACAGTTCAGCAGCGTCTGCGAGGCCGGCTGGTCGGTCTGGACGAGAAAGCAAGCGCTCGACATCCTCGCTACGATGGTCCCCATTCCTCGACCTGACTCCCCCTTCAAGAAATTCCTCGAGGATGCCGTCCCTCAGGCCGTGGGTGCTCACCGTCAATTGGTTGAAACCCAATCTCTTCATCAGGGTCCGCACCACCAACGCCCCTGCTGCGATGGTCTCCGACCTCCCCTCCCCGATCGCATCGACTTTGTCCAATTCCCTTGCCTTCAGTTTGAGGAATTCCCGGCTCATCTGCTGCACGGAATCAAATCCAATAGAATAGTTGTGGACCTTGTCGAACGGGTATTCGATAATGTCCTGGTCGTACCTTGCCATCGCTCTGACTGTCCCGCCCGTCCCCACTAGAAGCGTGTCGTTGTCGAGGCCGAGTTCGCGCCTCGAGGGCAGGAACTGTTCGACATGTTTCTCCATCTTCGCCCGACCCTTTCGCGAGAACGTCCCGTCCTTAGATGCATACATGGACGTAAGTTTCAGGACCCCCAGTGGGAGAGACAGAATCCTGCGGACCCTCGACTTCTCAGCGTAGGTGAGTTCCAGGCTCCCGCCTCCAAGGTCGAAGAAGAGCGAGTTGGAGGCTTCCATTGACCTCGCGGCCCCGACCAGACCATAGAGGGCCTCTTCATTCCCTGAAAGTACCCTCAACTTCAATCCCGTTACCTCCTGCACCCTCTTCAGAAACTCCTCTCTGTTTGCGGCCTCGCGGACTGGGCTGGTGCCTATCGATAACACATGATCAATCGACTCGAGCGAGGCGGTTTCACGGCAGAGCCGCAGGGCGTCGATCGTCCTTGAGATGGGTTCGTTTCCAAGATAACCCGTCC
>DATDGE010000089.1:0-2409 GCA_036522255.1 Nitrososphaerales archaeon
AGTCCTATAGTCGATTCTGCTCGCTATCGTCCCCCCGGTCCCGATAATCAGCACGCGTGGGAGGCCCTTCGAAGGCTTCGGCGGAGGGGAAGCTGAGAAGGAAGGCTTCTCACCCTTGGCTTTCACCCTCGCGCTCTTCAGTTCGGAAACATTGAGGCCCACGTTGTACCCTGAGCTTAGCTTGAGAACAACATGGTCTCCGTCTCCGTAGACGTATCTTGGGACAAGAGTCCCAGAGACCACCCCCCAGGAGGTCTCCACCTCGAGTATATCGCCTATCGAGGCCCCCGACTTCTTCAGAAAATTGAGGGGACTCCCCTTGTAACCGGCGAGGTCCTCCATACAGAGCGAGAGCCGAGCCGCTACGGTCTTAAAGCATTATTTCACTCGCGCACCGAAACGGTTAATGCGAGAAGGGCGACCGGGAGAACCGATTTCATTCAGGGTGTATAATGCATGGCATCAAAAGGAACCGTCTCGGTCGAAGTTTCGGGCCTAAGGCGGGAATTCAAGGGTAAAGGGTCGCCCGTCGTGGCCCTCGACGGCGTCAGCCTGAAGGTTGGCGAGGGGGAGATCTTCGGGGTCCTCGGACCCAACGGAGCCGGCAAGACTACCATAATCAGAATCCTCTCTACGCTTCTCCTTCCGACCGGCGGGTGGGCCAAGGTGATGGGGTACGATGTGGAGCATGAACCCGAGAAGGTCAGGAGGGTCATCAACATGGCGAGCGGGGCAGAGAAAGCCGGCTACGACTTCATCAGTGCAAAGAGGAACCTGTGGTTCTTCTCGCAGCTCTATGGAATCCCCAGTGAAATTGCCGAGAAGAGGATAATGGAACTCAGCGAAATGCTGGGCCTGACGAAATATCTCGACAGGAAATTCTATGCCCTTTCGACGGGGTACAGGCAGAGGGCGACCATAGCCAGGGCGTTCGTGAACGAGCCGAAGGTTGTCTTCCTCGACGAGCCGACAATCGGGCTGGACGTGATGACGGCGAGAAGCATCAGAGGATTCCTCCAGGAACAGGCCAGACGAAGCGACAGGACCATAATTCTCGCGTCCCACAACATGGCCGAAGTCGAAGCCATATGCGACAGGGTTGCGATCATTGACAAGGGAAAGATAATCGCAGCGGGAACTCCTGACGACCTCAAGCGGTCGCAGGGCGCGCCTGCGTTGGTGATGGAGGTCTCTCCTCCCCAGAGCGGGTTCGAGATGCTAAGCACGGTCGAAGGGGTCAAGGGGTTCACATCGTCAACCGAGGAAGAGAGAGGGCTGTCGACGGTCCAGATCGTCGTAGAGACGGACGCCGCCGCCAGGGCAGCGGAAGACGCTGTCAGGAATCAGGGACTCAAGGTCGTGGCTTCATGGAGGAAGCAGGCAACCCTCGAGGAGGTCTTCGTGGCCCTGGTCGGAAGAGGCTTCAAGGAAAGAGAGGAACAGGATGTCGTTTAGCCCATGGGTGCGGACGATGAAGGCGAGGGCCCTGGTGAGACTCTGGAGCATCTACGGGGAGCCCCTCTGGATCGTGGTGAGCATGGGATTCCCGGTCCTCTCGTCTTTGGCTTTGTCTCTTCTCTACTACAGCATTGGAGCCGGTGGTTACGTCGGGTTCGCAGTCCTCGGCGGCGTGATGGTGTCGTTCTGGGGAAACGTCCTCTGGTCGATGGCCAGCCAGTTCTATTGGGACAAGCAAGAGGGGCTCTTCGAGATTTATCTGACCTCTCCGGCTCCCATCTCTGCCATTCTCATCGGAATGTCGTTGGGCGGGATAGTCGGGACGGTCCCTTCGGCGCTGATCGTCACAGGCATCGGCTGGGTCCTCTTCCATCCTGCGGTCAACGCTGCCTGGGGAGGTGTGATACTGACCTTCGGCCTTACCCTTGCCTCGCTCTATGCCATGGGTATGACATTGTCTTCGCTCTACCTAGCCTATGGGAGAGAGGCAGAGTCGCTCAATGAAGTGCTCCAGGAGCCGGTTTCGATGCTTTCCGGACTGTATTTCCCTTCGCTGGGAGCCCGCTCGCTCTTCCCCCTGGCAATTCAGGCTGCGGCATCGCTGATTCCGCTCACGATCGGGATGGACGCCCTGAGGAAGACCCTGTTCTATGGAATGGACATTGGGCAGGTCTGGCCGGACTTGGCGATCCTTGCAGTGATGGCAGTGGTGCTCCTCTTCCTGTCTTCTTACACGCTCAAGTATCTAGAAAATATTGGTAGGAGGGACGGGACCATCGCGGTGAGGATCCGATGACAAGCCTGAGGCCGATTCTTGCCTCGGCATGGATGGGTATCCAGCATGACATCGCCTGGACGACCCCCTTCCTATCTGTCGCCCTGAGGGTGGTCGCCCCCTTCGCGTCCGCCATGACCGTTTCCATAATCTATTGGTTCGGGACCACCAGCGGT
>DATDGE010000090.1:0-7620 GCA_036522255.1 Nitrososphaerales archaeon
CGAGGAGATGGGTTACCCCGTCGTGTTGAAGCCTGTCGTCGGAAGTTGGGGGAGGCTGTCCGCCCTCCTGAAAGACGGGGACGCAGCCAGAGCTGTAATAGAGGACAGGGAGCACATGTTCCCTCTGTACCAGATCTACTATCTTCAGGAATTCGTGAAGAGGCCTCCGCGAGACATACGATCCTTCGTCCTAGGAGGGAAGACCATTGCCGCGATCTATAGATATTCGGGCGGGTCCGAGTGGAGAACAAACACGGCGCGAGGAGGGCGGGCCGAGGCGTGCAAGGTCACCCCGGAGCTGGACGAGCTTTCTCTGCGAGCGGCAGATGCAGTAGGCGGAGAGATAGTAGGGGTTGATCTGATGGAGGGAGAGGACGGCCTGCTGGTCCACGAAGTCAACAACACCACAGAGTTCAAGAACACGGTGCCTGCGACAGGGGTCGACATCCCCGGAATGATTATTGATTATCTGAATTCAGTCCAGAAAAGATGACCGGCGCCCAGGCAGAGCCTGTCAAGCTTCTGCTAGACTCCCTCAAGATCTACTCCCCAACGACCAAAGAATCCGAGTTAGCCAAGTTTCTGGCGCAGACCATGGCGAAGACGGGGTACTCGAAGGTGCGCATCGACAAGGCGGGGAATGCAATCGGAGAGATCGGACGGGGAGACCTCAGCCTCCTCCTCTGCGGGCACATGGACACGGTGCCTGGGAATCTTCCTGTCAGGAAGACCCATGATTCCATCTACGGCAGAGGCGCCACGGATGCAAAATCTCCACTGTGCGCCCTCCTTCTCGCAGGCTCTCTTGCAGCCGATTCTGGTATCAGGATAACTTTCGCCGGCGTCACCGAGGAGGAGGGGGAAGGGGCGGGAATCGAAGAAGTCATGAGGAGTGCCCGCGATTTCGATTACGCAGTCTTTGGCGAACCCAGTGGGGCGAACAGGATAACTGTAGGCTACCGCGGCAGGGTCAGCCTGCACGTAACCGTGAAGACAGAGGGTGGCCACGCCGGCTCGCCCTGGGCGCACAAGAGTGCCTTCGAGGAGTTCTCGTCGATGCTCTCGAGGCTAAGAGACTACGAACGCACTAAGCAGGTCCCGGAGGACCACTTCAGGTCTCTCTCGATCTCCCCCACCCTCGTCCACGCCGGTTCATACCACAACGTTGTCCCCAGCCTCTGCGAGGCAACTCTCGACCTGCGCCTCCCTCCGTCTCTCAAAGCTTCGACCGCCATCAGAGAGATCCGCTCCATTGGCGAAAAATCGGCGGAGGGCGTCGAGGTAGAGATCCGACCGGGCGAACCGACAGAGGCCTACGAAGCAGGCGCAAACTCGACAATTGTCCGCGCTTTCCAAAGGGCAATCCTCCTTCGCCTTAGGACGAAACCAACGATGGTTCGCAAAACGGGGACCGGAGATGTGAACACCTTCGCCCATCGGAAGGGCATCGACTGCGTTACCTACGGCCCCGGTGTCTCGGCAACGAGCCACACCGCCAGCGAGGTAGTTCAGATCAAGGACTATCTGAACAGCATAGAAGTATTGAAAGAGGCCTTCGGCCAGCTCGTCGCCTTGGATTCGAGGAGCAGCGATTGAAGGGAAAAGACCTGCTGACGCTTTCGGAGCTGACTCCCTCCGACATCCAATCGATTCTGAGTCTATCCGCCCGGTTGAAGAGCCAGCGAGAGACTGGCCTGGGCTCCGGCGCCCTGAGCGGGAAGACCGTCGCATTGATTTTTGAAAAGCCGAGCACCAGGACCAGGGTCAGCTTTGATGTCGCGATTAGCGAGCTCGGCGGACATCCGATCAGTCTGAGCTCCGCCGGGATGCAGCTGGGCCGTGGGGAAACCATCGAAGACACAGGGAGAGTCCTCTCCCGGTACGTTCACTGCATTATGGCGCGGGTTAACCACCACGCCGACGTCGTGCGACTCGCGAAAGCTTCTAGCGTCCCGGTCATAAACGGCCTGAGCGACCTCTACCACCCGGTCCAGGTCCTCGCGGACCTCCTGACCCTCGTCGAACACAAGGGACAGCTGCAAAAACCGAAAGTCGCCTGGGTGGGGGACGGTGACAACGTCTGCAACTCATGGGCCCTGGGCGCTGCTCTTACGGGCATAGACTTCGTCGCAGCCACACCGAAGGGATACGAGCCCGCAAGGGATGCCATCAAAGAAGCATCTGCAATGGCCCGGGCGAAGGGCGGGACCATCAAGGTGGTCTCTGACCCGGCAGACGCAGTCTCAGGAGCGGATTGCGTAATGACGGACACCTTCGTGTCGATGGGGTTCGAGGGAGAAGGCCGGAAGAGGAAGCAAACATTCTTGCCAAAGTATCAGGTGAACGCGAAGCTGATGGCCAAGGCAAAGAAAGACGCCATCTTCATGCATTGCCTCCCAGCTCACAGGGGGGAAGAGGTCTCGGCCGAAGTATTGGATGGGCCATCATCGGTAGTCTTCGATGAAGCCGAGAACAGACTTCACACGACCAAGGCCCTTCTCTGCTTCCTAGTCCTGGGCATGGACGAGTTCTCCGCGCTCAAACTCTGATTTCTTCCAGTCCGAACTGCTTGACCAGGCTAACTATCTTGTCTTTGTGAGGCCCCAGCCCCTTCCAGTCCAGGACCGCATGTCTGACCGGTGAGTTCGTTCTCTGAAGCATCTGCCCGAACATCTTGTCGTCGATGTGCTCCAGGGCGTACTTGGGGGCGATGAACGAGAAGGCGATTTCGTCCTCGATAAGCATCCGTGTGAACTTCTCAGGGTAATGAGTCCCACCGAAGCCCAACGCGACCTTGCTCCAGATCTTCTTTTCTGTGAGGCTCTCCATGAGGGCTTCACCGACCACGGCCGCTGCCTTGCTATCTCCCCAATACTTCTCGGAAGATCCTAGCTCAACAAAGAGCACAGGCTTCTGGAGCGAAGTCGGCCCGTGGTGAGTGGCTTCCATTGTAATCTCGTAGTCCTTCACATTATCTCTTCGTTTCCAGAGAGAAACCAGGTAGTTCTTGAGGAGGGCCGGGTCGACGCGTCCGAGTTCCCCCGAAACACCGCCGAACTTCGCCTCCGCGAAATTTCCTACGACATGGGCCGTGAGCGACGCGATGCCAGACTCCGCACTGTGCCTTGACAGGAATATGTACGCAAGGGGGTTGAAGTACTCATCCAGGTTCGGCGGGGATACGATGAATCCATCGAAGGAAGCCAGGAGGAAGGACCCTTTCTGGTACAAAGGCTTGCCCAGAAGGTTCACTCCGGTAGAAGAGAAGCCCTGACCCTCAATCAGAGCATTGGCCAGCGTCCTGGACGCTAGGTCGGACGAAGATGCCACTATCAGTGTCGCGGGCTCTCCCTGGTGGGTCACGGCCCGGGCTTCGGAATAATGCGATATTAACGGTGGACAGGGTTTTTCCTGGAGTTATACATATAAGCAGAATGACTGGCTCGCAGTTTTGGCCATGGGGGTACGCGAATTCATAAGGTCTGCAGAGGCGATATTCAGGCTGGCCCACAAAAGCGATAGGGACGAGTTCACACTCTACCTCAAGCTTGTGGCCATCGGGGTCGCCGTGGTAGGCACCATCGGCTTCCTGATCAAGCTCCTGGGCAACATATTCTTCGGCTGAGAGACAGTAAGGTTATTAGGCCAACAAATTTCCGGCTTTTTCGACGTGGCCGTTTTGAGCGATCAGGAGAGAAGCAGTTCAATATTCCCGGTGAAGACGACCGGAGGTCAGGAGAAGACTGTCGCCACATTCGTGGCCAACAGGGCCCTCCAGAAGAACAAACCCATCTACTCCGTCCTCGCTTTGGACACCTGGAAGGGGTACGTACTCTTTGAGGCACCTAATTCTCAGGTCGTAGATGAAAGCATCCAGGGTTTCAAACACGTAAGGAGCAAGATACCTGGAATGATGCAGTACTCCGACATCGAGAAATTCCTTGTGACCAAGTCCATGGTGGCGGAACTGAATGAAGGTGACACGGTCGAGATTGTCGCGGGCCCGTTCAAGACAATGAGGGCAAAGATCACGAGAGTGGAGAAGGAGAAACAGGAGATTACTGTGTCGCTACTCGACACCGCGTTTGCCCTGCCCATAACCTTAGATGCGTCCTATGTGAAAATCGTAGAGCGTGCAAAGCCGGAGCCGCCGAAGTGATTCTGAATGGGTGAAAAGAAAGTCATCAACGTCCTCGTCACCGGGGGCGAAGCGAACGCAGGCCCTCCTCTGGGCCCTGCATTGGGTCCCCTCGGCGTGAACGTCCTGGGAATCGTGAACGAGATCAACAAACAGACCGGCGACTTCAAGGGGATGCGCGTCCCCGTCAAGGTCGAGGTTGACACTGAAACCAAGAAGTTCGAGGTATCCGTCGGGACACCTACGACATCGGCCCTGGTTGCCAAGGAATCAGGGATCGCAAAAGGCTCGGGGAAGCCGAACATCGACTTTGTCGGCGAACTGACCATGGACAAAGTGGTGACCATCGCGAAGAACAAGATGTCGGGTTCCTACGCTAGTACGCTCCGTTCCGCCGTGAAGGAGGTTGTCGGGAGCTGCGTCTCCATGGGGGTCAAGGTAGAAGGGAAGGACCCGAGGGAGTTCATGGACGAGATCGAAGCCGGAAAGTGGGACTCGAAGTTCAATTAGAACCAGCCCTTCGTCTCAAAACTTCATTTTCAGGGTCAAAAGGCTTTTATTTGATGTTCAGGCGCTCGGGAAGGATTTCGTGAAGAGTGTATGCTCTCAAACCAGCAGCTCGCAGAACTTGTCAAGAAAGGCAAGGACCAGGCAAAGGAAACCAAGTTCACCCAGTCCGTTGAGGTAATGATCACTCTAAAGGAAGTAGACCCTAAGAAGACCGACCTCAACATCAATGAAATCGTCTATCTGCCGCACCCGACCACCAAGCAGGCAAGGATCTGCTTCATCGGGTCCGGGGACCTTGCCGTCAGGGCCAAGGCTGCGAAGGTTGACCTCGTCATCGAACCTTCACAGCTCGAGAACTACGGCGGGAGCAAAAGGGACGCCAAGAAGCTCGCACGTGCCTATGATTTCTTCCTCGCCGACACGGCCCTCATGCCAAGGGTAGGCAAAGTCCTTGGCCAGGCACTGGGCCCGAAGGGGAAGATACCGACCCCCGTCCCGCCCAACGCCTCCATCGAGGCCATGGCCAACAGGATGCGCACCGCAATCAGGGTGAGGAGCAGAGGCTCCTTGGGAGTGATGGCCAAGGTCGGGGACTCCAAGCTGACCGAACAGCAGCTGACGGAGAATATTCTATCCGCGATCACAGCAATCGTGAAAAAACTCCCTAACGGTGACAGGAACATCAAAACGGTGATGGTGAAGACGACGATGGGCAAGCCCGCAAAGCAGGCGGTGGACTAAAAATGAGCGAAACAGTCCAAGTCCACAAGGTCAACCCGAAAAAGGCCGAGGTCGTTGTCCGAGTCGCCGAGCTCGCTCAGAAGTACCCGGTCCTGGCCGTCACCAACCTTACCAAGGTTCGGGCCAGCCAGCTCATGGCAGTCCGCAAGGCCCTGAGGGACCATGCCGAGGTGTATGTAGTGAAGAACAAGCTCGCCATACTGGGTCTTCAGAAGGCGGGAATCAAGAACGCCGACCAGCTCCTCTCTCACCTGACTGGGCAGAACGCGCTCATCTTCTCCACCTACGACCCGTTCAAGCTCTTCCTGACCCTTGACAAGAACAAGGTCTACCTTCCAGCGAGAGCCGGGGACAAGGCCCCGGATGACATCATGGTCCCGGCTGGAAACACCAGCCTCCCGGCAGGCCCTATCCTAAGCGAGTTCAGAGAAGCTGGAATCCAGACCAAGATCGAAGGAGGGAGCATCTGGGTCAACAAGGATTCCGTCGCCGTGAAGAAGGGAGCGGAGATAACGCCGAAGCTCGCAAGCCTCCTTTCAAAGCTCAACATCAAACCGATACGCGCTGGCCTCACAATAGCCCTCGCCTACGAGAGCGGTCTGATCTACGCTGGGGAGCTCGTCGCCATCGACCTGGAGAAGTACAGGCAGAGCCTGCTCGACTCCTACGCATCCGCGAGGGGCCTCGCAATCGTCATCGGTTACGTCACCAAGGAAACCGCTCCGGAGTTACTCGCGCGGGCATTCCGGGAAGCTATGAGCCTTGCAGTGGAAGCTGGGTTCCTCACCAAGGAGACGGCCCCGATGATTTTGGGGAAGGCCGAGGCTGAGGCGGCGGCGCTCACAGCAAAGGCTAAGGAAAAAGGCCTGACGGAATAGAAAGAACTGAAGCTACTCTAGCCGAAGAGCGAAGCGAGACCCTGTAGAGCCTCTTCTTCCTTCTTCTCCTCTTCCTTTGGCTTCTCTTCTGCCTTCGCAGCAGGTGCAGGCGCCGCAGCCGCAGCAGGTGCTGCCATTGTGGCCGCGTTCTTCAGTGCCTCGTCGATGTTTACTTCGCTGAGAGCAGAAGCAAGTGCCTTGATCTTCACTTCGTCGGGAGCTGAGCCGGTAGCCTTGACCACGCTGGTCAGGTTGTCTTCATTGACTGGCTTGCCCATCTTGTGAAGGAGGAGTGCGGCGTAGATGTACTCCATGCTAAATCGCGGACAGGCGGCCTCAGTTCTGTATTTAACTGTTTGAGAGAAAAAACGCGTTCCATGTTTATCTACTTCAGGCCGACGACGGCTTGAAGCCCGTGGTCCCCATTAGTTGAATGAAAAGAAGGAAGCTCTGAAAGCGAAGTTTTCAGCCGATTACAAGCGCTACTACCTGGTCGACCTGTTCAAACGGGAGGGCTTCGTCAGAAAGAAGTGTCAGAACTGCGGCCGATTCTTCTGGACCCTGGACCCTGAAAGGAAGAGGTGTGACGACCAGCCCTGCTCCCCCTACTCTTTCATCGGGGACCCACCCACAAGCAAGAAGCTCGACGAAGTGGGCTCCTGGAAGTCCATCGAGCGCTTCTTCGTGAAGAACGGCCACACCAGCGTGAAACGGTATCCGGTGGTCAGCAGGTGGCGACCCGACCTGTACTTCACCGTGGCGTCGGTCATAGACTTCCAGAGGGTCGAAGCAGGGAAGGTGGTGTTCCAGCTCCCAGCCAACCCTTTGGTCGTCCCTCAGATGTGCATGAGGTTCAACGACATACCCAACGTGGGGGTCAGCGGGAAGCACTACACCTCCTTCGTGATGGTGGGGCAGCACAGCATCGCCGACAAGCAGGGCTATTGGAAGGACAAGTGCATCGACCTCGACTTCAAACTGATGACTAAGGAATTTGGGATTGACAAGAAAGAAATCACTTTCAACGAGGACGTCTGGGTCGGCTACGGGGCCTTCGGATACTCTTTGGAATACTTCGTGAGGGGCCTCGAGCTGGGCAACGCAGTCTTCACTGCCTTCGAGGGAGACATCAGAGACTATCGGGAAATGAAGGAGAAGGTGGTCGACATGGGGACAGGCCTCCAGCGCTGGGCCTGGCTGAGCCAGGGGACACCCACCAACTACGACGCGAACTTCGCCTCGGTCCTCAAGCGGATGAACGAACTTTGCAAGGTCCACGTCGACAGGAAGCTCTTCCTGGCGTACTCCAGGCTCGCCGGGACCATGAACGTCGACGAGTTCGGCTCGCTTTCG
>DATDGE010000091.1:0-2414 GCA_036522255.1 Nitrososphaerales archaeon
GAAACCTATCTCGCAATGTTCGGTTTCGCCGGAGGAGACACCGGGGTGGTCGCCTTCAACTACTTGATTGCCATCGACCCGGAGAACAACTTCATGCTCAAGAGCTGGCTTCCGGCGAACGTCACCCTGCCACTGGCGAACAACGGGACAATCCTTGGCGCGGAGGTTCCTGAGTGGGCCTCAATACCCACCCACGGCGGCCGGTTCTACGGGGTCACCATTCATCCTACCTTCAGGCTTGCGGCGACCGGGACGTTCCTTGACCACATCGTCTTCATCTCCACCCAGACAGCTGCGTACATGGTTGCGTGGCAGGGCCTCCATCCCAACCAGAGCGACCCAGACTTCCTCCTCCCTCTCGGTTTCCAGCTGGGCCAGGTGAGCGCCATCTTCGTCAAGCTCGAAGACGGAGTCAATCCCGACCTGGAGGTCCAGAAGATCCTGACCGCCGACACGAACGTCGAGGCATTCACGTTGAGTGACCTCGCTCACTCGGCCAACGTCCGCTTTGCAGGGCTCCTCTACCAGTTCGGGATATCAGGGACCCTGGTCTGGGCAGGCTCGGTCCTCCTTGTCAGCGCGATGACAACCCTGGGAGTCAGGGAGCGACAGAGGGAGTTCGGCCTCCTGAGGTCGATCGGGGCGACACGCTCCTTCGTCCGTGGGTTGGTGCTCAGCCAGTCGTTGATCATTACGGTCGCGGCCGGGGCCCTGGGGATACTGGGAGCGTACGCTCTCTTCTACCTCTTCTATGCCAGGGTGATTGCACAGATCGGGGTGTCATACATTACTCCTCCAGCACCCGAAATTCTGACCGTCGTCCTCTTCGCCATGGGGGCCACCGTCCTCACCGGCATCATAGCGGCGTGGTGGCCGGCAAGGGTGGCCAGCAGGATGGAACCGTACGAGGCCCTCAAACGGGAGAAAGGCCAATAGCTCCTAGCAAGCAGTCTTCGGACAGAGCGTTTGGAGTCTCTTGTCCCTACGCCGCCATGTCTAAGAAACTAAATTCCTTTGAGCATGGCGGTCACTGCCACCGAGACCTCGTTGTTGGCCTTGGCACGTGCTCTCAATCTTTCTGTGAAACCAGCCAACTGGTCCCTCGGAACTGTGACGACCATTTCGGTGGGCTTGATGCCTGTGCGTATCCGGTTGGTGACGCAGCCCAGACTGACGCCGACCTGGTGGTCGTTGTATGACATGGGTATCGCCGCGCAGGTGGGTGCCCCCATCAACCTCGCATTATCAGCAGATTCGCCGACGAGCATCGCCTGCGCCGGGTTTACGACCATGAGGACGACGTCCGGCTCGAAACTTGCTTTGTGCAGGGGCCCATAGGCAACGAAACTGGGCGCCTCCTTCATCCTCGGGACGCCCCCGAAGGCGGAAGCCGGGAAGTACCCGGTCTTGTCGAATAGAGCGATGTCCGCGCATGCATCGAGGGAGACTTTCTCAGGAGGGAGGAATCCATGCGTGAAGCTCCCTATGTTGCAGTTCGCGTGGTCTTTCTGGTCCGTATAGAAATTGTCCTCAAATCCCCTTATCCAGAAGACGCAGCCTGCGGCGGCGCTTTCTTCGTTCTTTCTGGTCCCTTTCGGAGGCGCATCGACAAAAGATATCGCCACGGGAGGGTTCTCGAGCTTCAGGAGCTCGTTGATTTCGGAACCAATCTGCTGGTACTCAGCCAAATCCATGCCCGACACATCCTCCGGTGCGTACTTAACCAATGGAGTTACCGCAACGTAACTTGGGCCCGCCGGGTCAGAATGATCCTGAATTACCGAGGGGCCTTCTGAAATGGCCCTAAAGGGACAATGTTATTATCCTCGGTGGGCCAGATATTTTCGCATGGGTTGGAAGGGGGCCCTCGCAGGAGGGGCTACCGGATTTATCTTGGGTCTGCTCTTCAAGAGTCTGATTTTGGTCCTGATTACCTTGAGGGTACCTACTTTCGAACAATATCTTGCTGACACTTTCATCCCGGCGCAGGGCTTCTCGAGCCCCGACTTTCTTCGATTCTTCACTGTCCCTCTTCCTTTCGCTCTGATGGGGGCAGCTCTAGGGGCCTTGGCATACAGGAGCAAGACGCCCGGAATCGCGGCTATGCCCGAGTCCTAAAGCCAGAAGAACAGGACGAGCCCGCCGATCAAGAAGCTTACCCCAATCAGGCGGTTGATCAGCTTGGCGCTCCCCAACACGCTCTTGGTGAACCTCAGGCGCACGTCCTCCAACATCAGACCTGCGATCATCAGTGGGATGATCCTCCCCGCGGTGTAGAGACCGAAATACGCCACAGTGGCTACGGCGTCAAGCGACGCGATCGAGAGGAAGACTATCGGAATGAGGATGGTGACCGTGCAGTGCGCCTGGCCCGGACCGCCGATGAAAATCCCATAGAGAAAGCCACCCTTGTA
>DATDGE010000092.1:0-3461 GCA_036522255.1 Nitrososphaerales archaeon
GACGAACTGATCACCGACCTGGAAGTCCTCATGCAGATGGCCAGGGAGGGGATGAACATCTACCCCGAGGAAAGGAGCGCCATCTTTGGGAACATGACCATCGAATACACGGTCCCCGGCTACGAGGGGAAGAGGGCCGACCTCTCGGCCAACCCCGACGGTGTCATGATAGGTCCTGCGCTGACCACCGCACAATTCGTGGACACCGACGCCGAGATGGTCCTCGCCATAGAGAAGGGCGGCCTATTCACCCGCTTCGCCGAGGAGAGGGTGCACAAGAAGTACAAGGCAATCCTCATCAACACCGCCGGGCAGCCACCAAGGTCAACGCGCTTCCTCCTCCGACGCCTGAACCAGGAGCTGGGCCTCCCCGTCGGCATCCTCTGCGACGCCGACCCCTGGGGAGCGCACATTGCCATGGTGATAAGATCAGGCTCAGCCAACGCGGCACATCTGCGCGAACTCACAACTCCGAGCGCTGTCTGGCTTGGGGTCTGGGCCTCTGATATCGTGAAGTACAAGCTCCCCTCAGACAAGCTCACGGAGATAGACATCAAGAGGCTCTACGAGCTGAAGGCAGATCCGCGCTACACCGAAAAAATGTGGCACGACGAATTGGAGACTTTCCTAAGGATCAAGAAGAAGAGTGAGCAGGAGGCCTTCGCCCGATATGGCCTCAGCTACATAGTCGACAAGTATCTGCCAGACAAGCTCGAGCTCATGAAGAGCGCCTGAGCCTGGCCTTCCCTCAACGGCCCTGGAGTTCCTCTTCGCCCTTATTTTCTCTGAGGAAAGTTTCGACAGACATCCATTCTCTCTCATTTCAAACAACTTCTAAATACCCTCCTCCGTCTGCCCCGAACAGACAAGGTTGTCCTTCACAGCTCAGCAGTCCAGGGTCGACGCCCTAGTCCGCATGCTCGGGCTGGCCGTTCTCGCCTTCGGGATCGCGATGGTCTATTTCACCTTCTCCAACGCTACCGTCCCCGGGATCGCCCCGGAGATTGTCACGATCAACTACGCGCTGGGCCTTCTGCTGCTCGTCGTCGGCCTCTTCGCGACGTTCGCGAAGTTCAAGTGAAGAAATTGGCCGTGAAGCTTGCCCTCGCAGGGGTCGGCAACTGCGCCTCCGTATTCCTCCAGGGCCTGAGGTTCTACTCAGGCACCGAGCGCCGAGGACTCTGGCACGCAAATGTCGCAGGCCTCAAGCCAGGCGACATCCAGGTGGTCGCCGCCTTCGACGTCGACCCTGGGAAGGTCGGTCTGGAGCTCTCCAAGGCCGCCTTCGCACCACCGAATGTCGCGAAAAAATACGTCGCCCTAGCCAAGAGCAGGGTCTCTGTGAGCGCTGGCATCTCCAAAGGAGACGCAGCCCCCCAGTTGAGAGGGACCAAGCTCGAAAAGGCAAACTCCGAGGAGGTCGCCAATCAGCTGGAAGCTTCTGGAGCAGACATCTTGGTGAACATGATCTCGTCAGGTTCTGACGGTTCGTCCGAGGAGTATGGCAGGGCAGCACTCCGGGCGGGGTGCGGCTTCATCAACTGCACGCCTACTCTTGTCCAAAAGAACAACAAGATCGTTGCCGACTTCCAGAAGGCCAAGCTCCCCCTGATCGGGGACGACTTGATGAGCCAGTTCGGGGGCACAGTGTTCCATAAGGGCCTCCTCAGCCTGATGGTCAAGCGTGGCATCAAGGTCGCGAAGACCTACCAGCTCGACGTCGGCGGGGGGTCGGAGACGCTGAACACCATGGACGAGGTGATCAAGATGGCGAAGCGAGATTTGAAGAGCTCGTCCGTCGCCCTGGAAGTTCCCTACAAGTTCGAAACCGTGGCCGGGACGACGGACTACGTGGACTACATGGGCAACGACAGGACGAGCTATTTCTGGTTCGAGGGGAGCAGCTTCCTGAATGTTGGGACGTCGGTCGATGTGTATCTCCGCTCCTCAGATGGCGCCAACGCCGGAAACATCATCCTCGACGTCGTCAGAGCCACCTATCGATGCATGAAAATCGGCAAGCTCGGGACAGTTGGCGAGATCTGTGCCTATGGGTTCAAGTCCCCGCCCAAGCCGATGCACTTCGACGAAGGCTACGCGAAATTCGCCGCGCTCTACGTCAGATAGTCTCCTTACAAGAACAGGCCTGCAGGCCCTGCTACGGTGAAGGCAAGGATCCGAGAGTGACGCTCAGAGTCATCATCGCCCCGGACCGGATTATTCCCATCTGGACGGTTTGTCCTGCGATCGCGTTCCCTTCGAGGTAGCTGGCTAGCGAATCGAAGTCCACCACCTTCACACCGTTGATCGAGACTATGATGTCCCCTCCCAACGTGTAGCTTGACCCTTCCACTGACACGGTTCTTGTCCCTCCCTGAATGCCCGCTTTGTCTGCCGCACTCCCGCTGACGACGTTTTCCACCAGTACACCGTAGGTGAGGTTCGAACCCGCGGCCTTGGCTAATTGGAACGTCATCCCTACCCCCTCGATCCCGAGGCTCGGATGCAAGGCGTACTTGCCCGACGTTACCAATGAAGGCAGCTCGCGCGCTATCGTGCTCGAAGGAATGGCGAAGCCCAACCCCGCCGAGTTGCCCACGGCTGCAGTCGTGATCCCTATCACTTCGCCGGCAGAGTCAATCAGAGGACCTCCAGAGTTGCCCGGGTTGATCGGAGCGCTGAACTGAATCACGTTGGCGATTGAGCGGGTGGTATTGGTCGATTCCGTTATCGTCCTTCCCACCTGGCTCACGATGCCGAACGTCATGGACCCCGAGAGTCCGAACGGACTTCCGATGGCGTAGACCGACTCCCCCACGTGAACCGCCTGGGACGAGCTCACTATCGGGAGAGGGAAGAACTCCGAATTCGGCGCGTCCACGCTTAGGACTGCCAAGTCGCTGTGCAGGTCAGACCCCCTGACCGAAGTCGGGTAGGCGTTCCCGTCGGAGAATGTAACCGTGATGTTCGTCGCTCCGTCCACGACGTGGTTATTGGTGACGATGTAGTAGGAACTCTCGAAGCTGGCGACGAATCCCGACCCCTGTACAACAGCCACAGACTTCGTCTGGCCAAAGAATGTGTTCTGTGTGGTCACTATGTCGCCCAGCACGGTAACCACGCTCCTACTCGCATTGGCGTACAGGCTCTCCGGGCCCATGCTCGGGAGGGTAGTGTTCGACGATTTCGATGCGAACTGCGACTGCAGGGCAGAGTTCAATTCTTGGAGATTGCTCAGCCGAAGCTGAAGGCTGCTTATCTCAGCTGAAGTTCCGGAATTATATGCCTTGGTGTAACTGTAGTAGGCGACCGCAGCTGTTGCCAGAAGTACGACAACGACCAGGGCCAGGATAATTCCCCTGGAACTGCTTCTCGGTTCAGTCTGCATAACGAGGCGTTTTGACTTGGTTCTATTTATTGAATTTCTGAAGTCGTTCCAGAAACATCTGCGAATCGACCTC
>DATDGE010000093.1:0-6538 GCA_036522255.1 Nitrososphaerales archaeon
GATTCTGCGTAGGCGTCATCGATCAGTGACGTCGTCTCGCCGCAGTAGACCGGGATCTTTGGGTCGATGTACCCGATCCTTCCCGTGTGGTCCCAGTGGTAGTGGCTGAGTACGATGGCATCGACCTCGGGTTCGTGGTACTTCAGGGCGGTGTTCTGTAGGGCCTTTTCAGAGTAGAGTCCGGGGATTTCAGGCAGTAGCCCGAACTCGAACAGGTCGCCTGCCCCGTTCACCTGGCGGGGTGATATGAACGAGTCGTAATATTCCGAGCCATCTCCAAAGCCAGCGCCGAAGTCGAGCAGGACCTTCGTATCCTTGTCTTCAAGGAGAAACTTGTTGCCTCCAATTTCGCCGACGCCGCCGTAGCACGTCAGTCGAGGAAGCACAATCACCTGACGGTTTTTGCTTACTTAACGCTTGCAATAATCAATCACTCAGCGGGTAACGAATAAATACGAACATCGATTGATAGCCGGCACTTTGCTGTTTCACCTGCCCGTCCTTCAGGCCGCGGGCGACACCTTCACCGCCCTTGCGATTCTCATCGTCGCCATTGGTATCGTCGGCCTTGCGATCCTGATACTCTTCTCGAGGAAGAAGATTTAGACTGTATGCCTGTTGGGGCCATCTTCGACCTAGATGGTACTCTGGTGACGTTCCGATTCGACGTGCAAGGCACAAGGAAAGCTCTCCTCGACGAGATGACCGCGCGTGGATTCGAAACCGCAAGCCTCGGCCTTGCGACTCCCACTCAGCAGATAATCGATGCTGCGAGGTCTCAGGCTCCGAAGGGGAGACCGGAAGCGTTTGAAGAGCTCCGGGTCAGGATCTACGCCATCCTGGACGGGTTCGAGCTAGAAAGCGCCGCGACCGCAAACGTGTTCCCCGGGACCCGAGAGTCCCTTGATTTCCTCAAAGCCAAGGGCGTCCGGTTGGCCGTCCTCACAAACAGCGGGCGGAAGGCGGCATTGGAGACCCTGCGGCGGGCGGGCCTGCTCGATTGCTTCGAATTCGTCCTAACCCGAGATGAAACGGAGACGATGAAGCCGAGGCCGGAGGGCCTCCTAAAGGCGACTTCGATGTTAGGTCTGCCAGCGGATTCGGTGTACTATGTCGGTGACAGTCCGTATGACATAGCGGCAGCGAGAGATGCAGGGATCAAGGTGGTCTCGGTTGCCACGGGCAACTACTCCGCCGAGCATCTCCGAGAGGAGGGTGCCGACAGTGTCATCTCTTCGATCGCAGAGCTCCGCGATGTATTCGGCCTGTAGTCTTCCCATCGCTCCCCGCGGCGAGTCGCTTCGAAAACTTGTTGAGTAAGTCAGCTCGTCGAGCGTGCAAGCTTCTGGTTCTCCTCTTTGAGGTCTTCCACTTCTGCCCGGAGCTTGGACAAGGCGGCCGAGCTTTCGGCAGAGCCGGCGAGCTCATGGTAGGTCTCCAGGGCTTTCCTCCTGACCTTCAGCTCCTGGTCGACCCTTGAAGCCTGGCGGACCTCTTCTATGAACCTCCGGTCCCCGAGCGGACGAACGAGTTGATTGACCAAATAGAGGCGGACCCTGAGCTCTCTATCATTCAACAAGATGTCTTTGAGCCTGGGGACTTCCTCGTCCAGGATGAAGCCTCTACCCTTTATGGCCTTCAATGCACCGATTCTGACCCGGGTGGGATTGCCGTAGAGGAGACGTTCTCTTACGATTCCCTTCACTTCCTCGTCAGGCAGCTTCCCCATCGCATCAAGGCATGCCTCGGCGAGGGTCTCATTCGGGGAAATCGCTTTCATCGCCTCCTTCAGATGTGGCAACGCCCCCTCGGGCCAAGACTTCGCCAACGCGAGTGCGGCCTCGCACCTTACGTAGGGACTCTCGTCTTTCTTCAACAAGCCGATCAGTAACTTCTTGGACTTTTCCTGCTTGAACTCTCCCAGGGCCTTTGCCAGACTCCTTCTGACCCGCCTGTTCGCCTGCATTCCGGCATCTTCCAAGACCTGCAAGGCGTCTCCAGTCCCGATTTCTCCCAGCGCCTCAATGGCGCTTGCTTTGACGTGCCAGAACTGCTCCTTGATGGCGGCGGCCTTCAGGCCTACGATCGCCTTGTTGGATTTCAGTTTGCCGAGGGCCTTGGCCGCTTCGGCCCTGCTCCACGCGTCCTTGCTAATCTCGAGCTGGTTGAGGAGGAGGTCAACGCTCTTGTCGAATTTGATCTTCTTCAGGAGCCACCTTTGCGGGTCGAACTCCACGACCGAAGGTTTCGAAGGAAGCATGAATGTCAGAGTCTGCTCGGCAGAGTCCAGGGTTACAACAAAGCGAAGCCTCTCGCCCCCCACGTAGAACACGATTTCACAGGGTAGCCTGAAGATCGGGGTCCCATTTTCCAGACCCTGTGACTGCCTAACGCGAAGTGTCGCTGTCCTCTTCTCTCCATCCCACGAGTAGGCCACCTCGAACTCTGGGTGACCCGGCTTGAAGAACGACTGCTCAAAGAACTCCTCCAGCGCAAGGCCACTTGAATTCACCATGGACTTCAGAAAGTCTTGTGTGTCGGCAATCGAGTAGGAGAACGACTTCAGATACGAGTTGATTCCCCTAAAGAATGCCTCATCCCCCATCACGAATCTCAGTTCGTGGAGCATCGACCCCGCCTTCGGGTAAAGGTGCTCGTCGAAGAGGTCGTCTGGCCAAACATATTCCCTCTCAACTATTGGTCTCCTGTATTCGACCGCGTCTTCTTCGAAGTACTCTTCCACGCGTGAGTTGAGGTCCCATCGCATCTGGTCTACACCTCTGGATTTTTCGATGTACAGCACCTGGAAGTAGGTCGCGAACCCCTCATTCAGCCAGGCGTGGGCCCAATCCGAGCAGGTGACAAGGTCCCCGAACCATTGATGGGCAAGCTCGTGGGCTACCAAGTCAACCGCGTTGACGTGCGGCGAGGAGTAAGACGTCTGGAAGTCCTCTTCGGAGCCTGAATCGGGAAAATAGTTGGTTGACAGGGTGGTTGCGTTGAAGTTCTCCATCCCCCCGACAACGAAATCCTGAACCGTGACCTGGTCATACTTTTCGTAGGGGTACTTGACCCCTGTCAGCTCGCCAAAGACCTCGACCATCTTCGGAGTCTCCCCGAAATATCTCAGGACGTCGGCCCGCTTTGATTCGGGGAAGTAATAATGCAGCTTTACTCCATCTGCCTCCTGGGTCATCTCTCCGAGGGCCCCTGCGACGAACGAAGTTAGGTAGGTAGAATGAGGGAGGTCTTCCTTCCAGTGGTAGACCGTCATTTTTCCTGCCTCCTGCACCGACAACAGCTTCCCGTTGGATATCACTCTGAATCCGTGGGGGACCGTAAGCACCAGTTCGCTGCTCGATTTTTCACTCAGATGGTCGAAACAGGGGTACCAGTAGCGAGCCGCCTCGGTCTCGCAGTGGCTCCAGGCCTGCACTTCCTTCTCTGGATGCTCCTTGTCCGGTCCTGTGAAGAACACCCCATCCCTGGGAGTAGTTGCGTACTCGACCCTTATCGTATGCTTTCCCTCGCGAGAATCAGGGAGGATAACATCAAGGATTGAATTGTCGTACTCATATTCCGCCGGAGCGTTATCGACGCTCACCTTACTGATGTCGAGCTCCCGGGCATCCAACCGAACTCGGCTTAACCCCGGCCTGACCGCCTCGACGTTCAGAGTACACGCGCCTGTGAGTCTCTTCTCCTCGAAATCTAGCGTCAGTTCTAACTTCACGTGGGCCGTGTGAAAATCTTTCCTGGGAAGGTAGTGCGGCCGAGATTCTGGGAGTCGGAACGATTTGTGAGCCACCGCTACCATGCTGGGAGGCCGCCGGTACCACGTATGAAAAGACTTGCGCGGAGGCCCCCATACTTTGAAATATGCAAACCGATTCGCGGTTTTTCGTGAATTGGGTTACCAGAGCAATCCAGGGACTGATTCTTTTCTCGACCATCCTTGGCGCCTTCTTTCTCTGGCAGGTCTATCCCCTCCTTCCGGCACTTGCGTTTGACCTCGTGGCTTTCGGATGGGTGTTATTCCTGTTGGATAGCATCCTCACATTCGTCAAGCCAAGGGCCTCCTACTACCTTGGCCTGGTGCTGGGCCTCGTCACCCTTGGAGAGACGCTTTCGCAACAAACGCATTATGCGCTCATCGCGAGCGGGAACCTGACGGCAACCGCGACCTTGTCCTGGGATCCGCTGCCCAGGCCCTCCTAATCGCACTTACAGTGTACTATGTTTTAGCGAGGCGCAGGCAGGACCCATGGGCATGGCCTGGTGCAAACTCTCAAGCCTGATTGCCGCGGTAGTCCGAGTCTTAAAGGAGGCATCTTTCCCGCTCACCCGCGCTCAAATTCTAAGTCTGACGGCTGGCAAGAACGTCGAGGGATGGGAACTGCATTATTTCCTGACTCGGTCGCTGAAAAAGGGAAAGTATGCCGACTTCAGGGCTGTAATGAGAGACTTGGAAGACTGGCTCGAGGCCCAGGGCTAGACGTATCCCCAACTTAGGAGCATGTCGCTGTCGTGAGTCCACCTCTGCCCGATGTCGGAGCGGTAAAACATGTTTGGAATCATTACGTTCTTCACGTTTTGATAGGCTCTTTCGATCGCGTCCGCGACCGTCGCCCCAGAGCCCGTTATTACTAGGGCGTAACCAGAATTCCCAGCGATGCGCCAGTCACCCTCTTCAAGTTTCACTTCGCCAATATGGATACCGTCGAAAGTCTGACGCCTGAAAAGTATGGTCGCCCCCTCAGAGTACTTCTTGAACGCCTTCTCGTCCTCAAAAGGCCAAGGAGGGATCGCAATCACTACGCCAACCTGATAGCCCTTCTTCGTCTTTAGCTGCGTTTCGTTGCCATGGGCGAGGTCGAAGATGAACGGGCCCCACTCGCTCGTGACGCCTTCCATTTGGATGCTAATCGTTGGGTACCCAAGGCGCGACGTAAACTCAAGCGGCCAGATACCCTTGGAGTTGGCTATGCAGTTGACGTCGATGTACCCCGTGTACCTGCTCGCGGCGAGCTTTTCCTTCATCAGGCTGAGAGTCCTGTCGAAAACAGGGCTGCTCCTCGTATAGTAAACAAGTGTCCCCATTTCGCCTGTGCTGGGGCCCAATTCATTGGGAAACAATCTCTTGTGCTCGAAGTTCACGCAAATCGGCATAACGAAGTCCTTTCCGTTGAAAAATGCGCCAACTGCTATCTCAACACCCTCGGCGAACTTCTGAATCTGGAATTCCTTGATTTTCTTCGACCAGTTGACTTTGTAGTGCTCCAATATCGACAAGACATCCTTCCCGTCACCCTCTTGGCCGATGAAGAGCAGCTCCTTTTCGTTCTGCGCTTTTCCGCTTGGTTTGAGAACGTACCGGTCTGGATTGCCCCTGACAAAACTAATCGCCTCGTCAAATGACGTGAAATTCCAGCTCGGAAGCACGTCTACTCCCACAGAGTTGAGCTCCGATTGGCCGAACTCTCTGTCGAGCTCCAGCTTGTCTGCGTAGGGAGAACCTCCAAAGACGAACTTGCCTTCGTTTCTAAGCTGGTCGGCCTTGGAGCCAAATCCAACATCGTCAAACACTATTACGTCTGCCCAGTCCTTGAATGGCTCCCATTCTTCGATCTTCTCGAAAAAGCCGAGCCCAACATCTTTCTCTCCGTTGCCGTGGCAGTACATCTTTACCTCGTGTCCCTCCTTCTTGAGCTGCCACGCAAGGTCTGCGGACAGACTTTCATCGGTAACGAAAAGGAACTTCATCGTTGGCAATCGAGATTCCAACTCGTTAATATCGGTTGTCGATGGACCGTCTATTGATTCCCGACGCAATTTCCGATCGATTTGATTGCGCCAGTTGTGCAAGAGCTAGCCGTCCAATGCGGCGATGAACTGCCGGTTGTTGTCCCGATGTTATTTCAGGATTCTATCGTGCTAAGAAACCGGTATACCTTCAAATAACACATTGCAGTCGCAAGCCTTGCTTGGAGTTCCATCCCGGCAGGATGCTTGGGATCGTTCTAGGACTTGTGATTCTCGCTACCATCTTCCTTCTGCCGTTCGGGACAACGAACACAGCGACACTTTATGGTAATGCCGGCCCTCTGATTTCGAACCTTGGTGCAGTTCCAGCTTCCGGCACAGCCATGGCGACCTTCGACTACATCCTGGTCATCGCCTTCGTCCTGCTTGTAATCGCCGGCCTCGTTGGAATATTCCCTCTAGGGACTGGTGTTCTAGGGGTGGTTGGTATGGCAATGATAACCGTGGCGCCCTACGCTGTCTTTCCGAATGGCCCGGTGAAGCTCGACCCGGGGACTGGATTTTACGTGATCTGGGCTGCATCCGTCCTCTCACTCGGCGCCTCATTCTGGCATCGCAAGAAGAAGGAGGCTGCCCCGGGCGTTAATGTCAACGTCTCACAAACAATGACGACTGGAGCGACCACTCAGCAGGAGGTAAAGTGTCCAAAGTGTGGAAACATGAACCCGAGTGGCGCCGGGACCTGCTCGAAATGCGGAAGCGACCTGCCGAAGAC
>DATDGE010000094.1:0-2614 GCA_036522255.1 Nitrososphaerales archaeon
AAGTTGCATCCGTCCCTCCGACTCCGTTGGCGATGGCTCTTGCGGTCGTGCCGACCAGCGTCGTCTTCGGAATCTTTGCTGGCATTCCCACACCAGCCATCGACATGGTCGCAAGCGCAGGAAGTGGGGCTCTTTGCGTTCCATCTTCGACGGGCAAGGGGCAGACCGACAAGAAGCGGAGGCTTTTCATCAAGACCGGGGTCGCCGCCGCCGTCGGTGCTGTCATTGTCTACTACGGCGTGGGCCTACTTTTTCCGAAGGAGCAGCTGCGAAGCGTCGCGGGGGAACAGGCCCTTATTCTTTCATCGAAGATCACACCGAACGACAGGTTCTACAGAGTAGACGTCAACGTACTCGCTCCTGTCGTTGACTCGAACACTTGGAGCCTCAACGTCCGTGGATTGGTGAATACACCGATGAAGTTGACCTACTCCAAGCTTGTGTCCATGCCCTCCGTTGAGGAGTACGCGACGCTAGAGTGTGTGAGCAACAACATTGGAGGAGACCTTTTGAGCACGGCGCTCTGGAAGGGCCCGAGACTGAAGGAAATACTGGACGTCGCGGGAGCGAGCGCCGCAGCGGACTACGTGGTGTTTAGGTGCTTTGACGGGTACGATGTCGGAGTTCCTATGGAAAGGTCGCTGTTGGATGGTGCCGTCCTCGCGTATGAAATGAACGGAGCGAAGTTACCGACCGAACATGGCTACCCCGTCAGGGCTGTAATTCCAGGACTCTACGGCATGATGAACGCAAAATGGGTCACGGAAATTGAATTGGTCAACGGGACCTATCTGGGTTTCTGGCAGCGCAAAGGATGGACAAACAGCGCCCTCTATCAGACGGGTTCCACCATCCTTTCACCGGGGAGCGCTCCCCTCAGGGACAGATTCCCCGTCCCGTCAGCGGCTTCGGACGTGACCGGGAGTTCGGTTCCGATCGTAGGGGTCGCCTTTGCGGGCGACAGGGGGATTTCCAAAGTCGAGGTGAGCACAGATGGAGGGAATTCGTGGAAGGTGGCAAGTCTTCAGGACCCCTTGTCGGGAAACACATGGGTGTTCTGGAATCTAGACTGGAATCCGCCCGCGAACGGCGCATACAGATTGATGGTAAGGGCCACCGATCAGGCAGGACTAACCCAGACAGCCACCTTGAGGAATCCCTTCCCTGACGGGGCGTCCGGTTATCAAGCAGTGGACATCAGAATCTCGACGCCCTAGGATTAGTCCGGGTGGGAAACACGTTGGACCCCATCGAACCAATGGATTGCGAGGTATCCTCCTGAAGTCGTGGAGCAGTGTACAGGGGCTAGCTTACCCGTCTTGCTACGTCAGCCCAACTGAAGTACGCGAGGGCAACAGACGATGCGACTACGAGGTAGAGCCCAACAAGGATCGCAGCTGAAGCCTCCGAGGGTGTCCCTCCTGCAGGCCCTAGGATAAGTTGGAAGAGCCTATTGGCAGAGGAAGGGAGCATGGGCTGTTCGTATTGAGGGGGGAGAGACCCAGCCAGGGTTGTGGGAAGGTAGACGTGAATGGCCTCGTAGAAAGTGTTCCCTGTCAAATCATAGGCTATAGAAAGGAAAGTCCCAATGATCTGACTGGCAACGACGAGCGCCGACGAAAGGATGTACGCCAGGGAAGAGCGCCTGACCAATTCACCTAGCATGAACGCGACCGAGAAGAACAACGTCGAGGAGTAGACCTCCACCAAGACGACCCCGGGCAATGTGTCCAGACCCGCCTGAGCTCCGTAAGTCAGGGTCGCCGCAGCAACGCTCAGGAGCGCGTTCAGAAGAATCAAGAACGCGAGTAACGCGAAACCACCCAGGAACTTGCCCAAGAAGAATTCGGTCCGGCTGACGGGTTTCGCCAAAAGAAGCTCCGCAGTGCCAGACTCGTACTCTTCGGACATCGCCCCGGCAGCGATCAGGATGGCCATGAACTGCATGAAGAGGGTGAATACTACAAGCACGCCGGCTACCCAGAGATAGGGGAAGACCTGCGGCGGAATGAGTTTTGTCCCAGACGTCGCAAGGATGTAGTAAGGGACCGTATCCAAGAGAGCGATGAATCCGACCATCGCAAATACCTTCTTTCTGGCGACGGCCCTTTTGATTTCGTAGGCCGCGAAGGCGTAGACCCTACTGGGCCTTGGCAATGCCATTCCTCAGCGCTTCGATGTAAGCTTTCTCGAGCATTCGCTCTCCCCCTCTGATGGTAAGGAGCTCAGCCCCAGACCCGGTGATCAGCCTGGCGATTGCAGGCCTGGCCTCCACGCCATGCTTGACCTTTAGATCGAGGCCGCCGGAGACTTGGGTGACCTCGAGAACTCCGTCAATCCTCTGCAGGCGTTCCAGGACTTCGGGTGAAAGTCCATTCGCCTCGACTCGAATTTCGTCTGCCCCGAGCACCTGTCCGACCATGTCCTTCGCGGTACCTCTGAATAGAAGTTTTCCGCCGTGAATCAACGCTACCGACGAACAAAGGTCCTCCACCTCGGCCATCATGTGAGAAGACATCAGTATCGTCCCGCCATTCCTTGCGTACTCCCTGAAAGCCTCCCTCAAGTGGGCAGTCCCCGCCGGGTCGAGGCCGATCATGGGCTCATCTAGGAC
>DATDGE010000095.1:0-5796 GCA_036522255.1 Nitrososphaerales archaeon
GACTCAGGAGCTGCTGAAGGAGGCCTCAGTACTCGGCCAGACTTTTCGGTTCGGCATTCTAGAGAGGTTTTCCGGACGGAAAGAAGTTGAAATCGAATCCTGCCTGGAAGAAGCCTCATTCTTGGGATTGGTCACAGAGACCCAAGGAGACCAGTACACCTTCGATCACGTGCTCACACAACAGGCTCTGTATGCTGAGCTGCCTGCTCACAAGAAGCGCCGCCTCCATCTTGCAGCCGCCGAAGCTATGGAAAAGCTGGCGGAGAAGGAACGCTCGAGCCTGAGCTCCGAAATAGCATGGCATTTCCTCGAAGCGGGCCAAGATGAACGTGCGGAACCCTATGCCATATGGGCTGGGAATCACGCCGCGTCAGTCTTCGCCTATCAGGAAGCCGACAGACAATTCACGATAGCACTAGACATCTCAAGACGTCTGCATGATGTTTCCGGGGAGACCGCTGCCCTCATCCCCAGGGCGAAGCTGCGTCGAGACATGTTCAAGGGAAAGGACGCTGCAGTTGATTACGAGCGCCTACTTGAGATCGCTCAAAATGAAGGAGAGAAAAATCTAGAATTGACCGCTCGTCTCGGACTATCTCGCGCGTACTACGTAGTCGCCCTGGACGAGAACGATGGAGACTCGATCTCGAAATGCAGGGCGATGAGCGAATCAGCCTATGACCTGGCGCGTCAGTTCAACGACAAGAAGGCGATGGTTCAAGCTCTGATGGCAACGAAATACTTCGATGATTTCTGGCCCGACTACCGCTCCCGATGGCTGGAGAACGCCAAGCAGGCTGTTGCCCTGAGCCGGGAGACTGGAGATCCCGAACTAGTCCTTGAGGCCGAGCTGGTGAGTTGGCACGAGGGCCCCAAACGTGAGGCCGAAGAGCGCGGGAAGACTCTGGCCAGAAAGCTCAAAGAGCGAAACGACCTGTTCCGCCTTAACGGCCTTTACTTCGGCCTGATGTGGAGGCAACTCGATTGGGGTGAATATGAATCATTGGTGACGACGTGTGATGCCGCTATTCGTCTAGCAGATGAGATAGGTGTTCTGCCAGTCCAGTACCCTACCCTCAAAGCAATGGCCCTGCTTCAGCTTGGAAGATACGGCGAGGCCTGGGAGTCCCTTCAGAGGGAGGTAGTAGATTCAGCGCATCCCTTCGGTCAGGCGATGCAGGCGCTGGGAATGGCAGAGTATTTCTGGGAGATCCAGGACTTCGACGACGCTTCTGCGGCGTGCAGGGACCTTCAGAGACGGGCTGCATCTCTGCGAAGAGCCTGGATGAGCCGTTGGGCGGCGGGACTGCTTGCCCGGACCCTCGCCCGCAGCGAGGAACTGAATCGCTCCACCCGGGACGAGATCAAAAGGGAGGTGGAGCGCCTCCAAGGGAGAGTCCCGCACGAAGTGCTGGCCGAGATCTTACTTGCCGAAGGGAAGGCCGAAGAAGCACTAAGCAAGGCTAGGGCCTTTGCGGAAGAAGCCAGAACCACAGAGCACGTCACCCACCTTCTGTTGGCCTTCGAACTCCAGGCCAGGGCTCTGCTTTATCTCGGGCGCCCGAGTGACGCGGACGTCTTGACCCAGGAAGCCTGCCGCCTGGCAACGGAACGAGGGAACCTCTCAATCGGATGGAGGCTCCTTGACCTCAGAGGCAGAACTCTTCAGAGGCTTGGGGACCAGGAGGGTGCGCAACAAGCCTTCAAAGAGGCTGGTTCCATCGTCCATCGAATCGGGAACACCATTCCAGATTCGCACAAGTCCAAGTTCTTCGAAAGCGCCCTAGTCGCCTCCGCTCTAAAGGAGTCACAATGAGTCCCCCTCGACGAAGAGTCATAGAAAGGAAGCTTCGCACGGGCTCACCTGGCAAGGTGGGAATGTCGGCGGCTAAGCTGCGGAATGTGAGGAGTCTGGTCCGAAAGTGGGTAGAGGATGGTGTTGCTCAGACGATAGAGGTCCTTGTCGCCCGTCGAGGAACGATCGTCCTTCACGAGGTCTCCGGCAGCCTGACCCCAGAGCCCGACTCACCCCCCACCCCGCTCAACGCGATTTTCCCTCTCGCCTCCGTCACAAAGCTGTTCACGGCGACTTCACTGATGTGTCTTGTTGAAGATGGACAGGTGGGCCTGAACCGGCCTGTCCAAGAGTACATCCCTGAGTTCACAGGAGAAGGCAAAGACAAGGTTTTGGTCAGGCATCTTCTGACTCACACCTCCGGCCTGCGCGAGGAGGAAATTGAGAAATTCGCAAGTGAGCAGCAGGGCAAATTGTCTATCCCGCCGTGTGAGCCGACACTGCACCCTCTGGCGCACGAGAACTACATTCTCAGGTACGGGGCTCCTCTCTGGAAGCCTCCGGGTACCGAGATGTTCTACGCCGATTTCAACTTCGACCTTGTGGGAGAAATGGTAAGGCGAGTATCTGGCGTCGCACTCGATGGCTTTGCCAAGTCGAGAATCTTTCGTCCGCTAGGCATGGTCGACACCTCCTACTGCATGGTAGACGTGCCTGTAAATCGTCGCATTCCTCGTCGTCGGGCCCCGCAGGATCCCAAGCTTCCTCCTGATCCTCTCTTTGAAGCCACGTGGGCTGCGAGAGAGTCGGAGCGCGTTTACTGGGGATCCGGCGGGGCGTTCTCCACCGTGATGGACATGGCTCGCTTCGAGCAGATGTTCCTCAACGGAGGCATCTATGGCTCCGCTCGCGTTCTAAGCCCTGCGACGGTGGCTGAGATGACCCGCAATCAGATTCCGGGGGTTAGCGCCACATTCCTCGACGAGTACTTCCCCGAGGCAGGGTGGGGTTTGGGTTGGAGCGTCCATGGCAACAAGGCTGGGCTCGCAGGATCACTCTACTCTCCGAGTTCTTTTGAGCATGGGGGAGCCGGAGGCATCTGGGTCTGGGTCGACCCCGAATTGGAGATTGTTGGGGCGTACTTCTCTTCGACCGTGATTTCGCTCACACTTGCCGAATCACTCAAGCACTGGCGCGACGACCTGTTCATTGATGCGGTCACCGCTTCGGTCGAAGAACTCTAGCGGACCATCTCGTCCCTTGGTCGTTGTAGGACTGAAGCGCACTCTTAGTCTGCCGACTCCAGACCAAGGCAGGGAATCGTGAGGCCGGATTCTAAAGGTAGACCAGTCGAATCCGGGCAGGAGGAGGCAGCAGCTACAATCAATAGAACCTCGCGCGCCTGTGAGGTTGCAGCCCATGCTACAGTATGACGTCACTGCCGATGACCACGTCATATGCGAGCCGAGTCGCCGCAAAGAGAAGCTTGACCTCAACGGCCTGGGCCTGTGTGCGGCCTCTGGCAGCCCCTTGGCCCCAGAGCGAAGAAATTGATCTATACACCTTGCCGGCCAACGTGGGCTTGGAAACGGCCTCTGAGGATCTCCGTTCAGACTCCTCGCCAATGGCGTCTCTTGACGCCCCCAGTCTCCTCGAGACCCATTCGAACTCTTTCCTGAATTCCTCTACTCTCTCCTCCACACCCTTCAGATGCTCTTCGTTCGCAACTAGGATTGGCGTGTACAGCCCGACATCGAAGCTCTCGTCCGTCGCAATACTCCCTAGCATCTCATGAAAGTTAACGGCGCTTTGGAAGGTGCTCTCGATTTTCTCCACGGCTCCGGCGACGGCCTTGCTCAGCCCCTCGACGCGATCGAGGTTCCGCTTGAGTGTTGAGAGCTCCTCGTCCCCAAGCTTCGAGGCCTGGGTCTTAGTCATCGGGGCAGGGTGCGAGAGCCTTATGGCCTTCAATCCGAGCGCAGCCTCTTCCAGGGCCTCCACGATGTAGCTCGTCCAGGCCTGATAGAGGTAAAGTCCCCCTAGCCATACGACCGACCCCTCGGCTTTGTCCGTCCGTCCCACGAAGACGAGCCTGCTCTTCACAGGCTCAAGGAAGACCGTAGTCTGGAACACTTCGGGTCTCCTCTTCACCTCCTTCGATTGCATTTCGATTTCGGAGGACAGCTTCGCCAACGCATCCAGGCCAACGATGCGGTGGACTTTGAAGTCCATCAGGTCCCCGGGGAGGTCGGTGATACTAAGGTCAGATGCGATCAACCCGGGGAAGATCCCACGGCTTATTCTCTTGTAGTCATCCGGGGTCATCCCAAGTGTCCAGACTGTCCCGAAGGCAGCCTGGAGTACCCATCCGACCTTTTCGTCCTGCTTCTTCAAATGCTGGTTCACGGTTGAAAGGGCCTGTCGGCGTTCTGAGGGGGGCAGACTTTCTGCAAGTTCGACAAGCGCACGTCTAGGTCCTGCCGCTCCGGAAGCGGGTTCCCTTTGCCCAAGGGTCCGGTTCAGAAAGTCCCTGTGCAGCGACCTGAATGACTCTTCTATCTTACCCATCTCTTCCCACATGCCTTCAATGCTCTGGTCGACCCTCCCAAGCCTGAGTTCCGCGACACAGAAGGGAGGCTGGAGGGTGACTGTGGAAAAGTGGGAATACCTGCGCGCCAGCCGCCGGCTGCGGTCAAACAAGTCAGACGACTGAGAAGCCGGAAGGTCCGAGGGGAGGGGAAGGAACACGGAGGCCTTCTTGCTGTGGATGGTCTCGAGCTTGACCCCCTTCATCCTGATCTTCTGGAAGGACACAGCACCCATGACGACGAAGCCCGCAACGAAGAGGGCAAAGTAGGCGAGCGTCGCTATGTTGACCCCCAACGCGGTGAGGTCGAAAGCTACCGCTCCGATGGCCGTAAGCAACAAGCTCGTCAAGGCATGAAATGCTGAAACTGAGTAGATTCCCATGATCCACACCGTCGTGTAGCCGAAGAAAGCGAGCCATACTACGGTAACCGCCGTGTAAATTGCAACAATCCGCCTTCGTTTGGCGCTCTGGCGGGGCGTCTTGACGGGGCGTCTGAAAACAATCAATAAAGCCCTCTTCATGTATGAGAATGCCTCGTCCCTCAGGTTGGGGATGTTCAGCGCATCAGATAGGATGTAGTACCCATCCGTCTCGATGACTGGCGAGAAGTTGGTCAGAGTTCCGTAGAAACCGAAGAACGCACTAATCTGGAGGACGTTCCGGATGTATCCCACCGAAAAGTAGCTCCAGAATACGAAGAGTGAAGAAATCACGACCGTCGACAGAGGGCCGGCGACCGAAATCATGATCCTCGCCCTCCTTGAAAGCCTCCAGGCGTCGGAAGTGTCGCAATAGAAGAACGGGGCGAGGTAATACAACCCAGTCCCGATCTCCCCGGGCTTCCCTCCGTAGTAGTCACACATGGCAGCGTGCGCCAGTTCGTGGACCGCGTAGACTGGAAGGAGGACCACCATCTGGTAGAAGAAGAAGCCGAGGAGGGCCGACCCGGCGACGTTCAGCAAGCTCGGGTCTGAGAAAATTCTGACGAAGCTGGTGAAGAAGAGCGCAAAGCCGACGGCGGTCACCGCGAGGCTGATGGGGAGCGCGGGCCTCCTGATTACCTTCCGTGTGAGCTTGAAGAACTTAGCGAATCTCTTCGAAGAGTCCCTCACAAGCTGCACGTTGAGCTGGAACGCAGAAATCACCTCGACGCGCCCTTTCCGGACTTCGGGCTCCGTCGATTCGATGGTTCCCTCTTCTGCCAGTGAGACAATCACGTCTTGGACGTCCTTCTCTGTCAGGTCGGGGCTGACGGCGTGGGCATCTTCGAAGACCTCCTTGACTGTCCTGTTGCCGTCCATCAGGTTCCAGATGATGTTGGTTGACGGGTCAACATCGTAGTACTCCCCTTCAGCCTGTTTCATGAGCACGTATGCAGGCTTTCCGTCGACGGTCAGGCTCTCGATGTGGG
>DATDGE010000096.1:0-4241 GCA_036522255.1 Nitrososphaerales archaeon
GTCCAGATACCTCTCGTCTCTCTGGCCTGAGATGAATTCGATCTCCCTGAATTGAGCCGACTGAAAACCGCTGGCCGGCCTCAGGACATCCCTGAACCTGAAAAAATCCGTCGACCTTATCGTCTCCAGGACCTCCAGCTGGGAAATCAAGATTCTTTCGACGGCGACCACCCTCCCCAGGATGCGGCTCGCCTCACGAAAATTCCCCGAGCCCATGAGCTCGATACACCTTTCCAACTCATTCAGTATGAGCTTGAACCAGAGTTCGTAGGTCTGATGGGCGATTATGAACAGGGTCTCGTCGTGCTGCCGGGGCTTTGAGAGCGGCTTCTGAAGCGACAGCAACTTCTGCAGGTTAAGGTAACCGTCGTAGCTCATCGGTTTGCTATGTGCCAAGCTCTGCCTCTAGGAAGCCTGGTCGAGCCACGGGTAGAGGGCCTTGACTTCGGCGAGCGACTTTCGAATCTCTGCAGGGTCAGCGTTCCCCGGTGCCATCTTGCCCGACCTGTACTCGCGGTAGGCCTCGATATCCAGGAGTCCATGTCCGCACAGGTTGAAGAGAATCGTCTTCTTTTCGCCTGTTTCTTTGCATCGCTTCGCCTCGTCGATGGTTGCCTTGATAGCAAATGCCGTCTCGGGTGCAGGCAGGACTCCTTCAACGGCCGCGAAAAATGACCCCGCCTCGAACGCCTCCAGCTGATTGTACGCGACCGGCTTGATCTTGCCTTCGTGAACTAGGAGACTAAGTGTGGGCGCCGAGCCGTGCACCCTGAGGCCCCCGGAATGCACGACAGGTGGGACAAAGCGGTGACCCACCGTGTACATTTTGAACAGCGGGCTGGTTCTCATAATGTCTGCATGGTCATACATGTATTCCCCCATGGTCATCCTGGGAGCAGCCGTTGACTCGGCCCCGATGAGCTCTATTTCCTTTGATCCCTTCTTTGCGACCGCCTCCCTGTAGAAAGGCCAGAAGAGCCCAGAGAAATTGCTCCCCCCTCCAACGCACCCTATCAGAACATCAGGATAGTCGTCGAGCGCCGCCATCTGAGCGATGGCTTCCTGTCCTACGACCGTCTGGCTGGCGAGTACGAAGTTCATGATGCTCCCGACAGAGTTTCTTGCATTGATGTCGCTTCGCGCCTCCTCAAGTGCCTCGCTCTTGGCAATGCTCATGGTCCCCGGACCGTTGGGGTCTTCCTCGAGTATCTTCCTTCCTACCGCGGTGCGCGTGCTGGGGCTGGGAAACAGTTCTGCCCCCCAGATTTCTGCGAGGTCCTTCCTGTACGGTTTGCCGTCGTAGGATGACCTTGACATGAAAATAGTGCAGCCGACGCCGAAGATGCTGCAGGCGAAGGCGAGGGCTGTCCCCCATTGCCCCGCGGTTGTGCTTGTCACCAGCCGCTTGATCCCCTGCTTCGCCGCGAAATACGCCTGGGCCACGGCTGCGTTCGCCTTGTGGGAACCGGATGGGCTCACCGTCTCATTCTTGTAGTAAATCCTCGCTGGTGTGTTGAGAGCCTTCTCTAGCCTTGTCGCCCTGACAAGAGGGGTAGGGCGCCATATCGAGTAGGCCGCCCTTACTTCTTCTGGTATCGGGATGAAACGCTCGTTCGAGTACTCATGCCTCGCCAGCTCATCGATGAACAGCCTGTGCAGAAGGGCCTTCTCTGCGACCTTCCTTGTAGTGGGGTCGATGACAGGTGGGAGTTTCCGAGGGAGGTCTGGTACGATGCTGTACCATTCTCGGGGGACCTCGACCTGGGACTGCAGGGTGGTCACCAACTGGGGCTATCCTCCCGACGATTCATCGGCTTTCCGCGCCGAGCGCTTCTTCCAGGGGCTTGTTGTTCACGAGCTGATCATAGGTGATCGGCTTCTCGAGAAGGCTGTGGCCCTCCATCCAGGTCTCTATGGTGGAGAAGGTCTCCTTGGAGTAGGGCTTCAGCGGCCCCCACTGGACCGTCTTGACTGAGGCCTCGACGGCATCGGCGGCTGCCAACGTCTTTGCCTTGTACTCGTCCGGGTAGCCGCTCAGCGTTTCCCTCAACACTTTCATGTACAGGGGCTTGTATCGTTCCGGGTCCGCCCTGATCCGATTGACTGCGCCTTCTACTGCAGTGAGGAATGATGAGACTTCTGATTCGGGAAGGTCGCTCCTCGCGATGTAGGCCAGGACATCGACCATGCTCGTCTTGAAGACCTCTCTGAACCCCAGCCTGGCCGCGACCTCGGTGTACGGAGATATCAGGGCGGCCGCCTGGGCCGACCCATCCATCAGCGCAAGCAGCCTGTTTTGTGGCGCGCCGCCATGGACAAGGCGTATGTGCTCGTAGGGCACTTGATCTTCCAGCTGTCTGAGATTACAGTAATGGGACCCAGTCCTAAGGTTCACCAGGATTTCGACGTCTGCGAGGTCCGTCACCTCCTTGACCTTCGAATCGGGCGGGACCATGATTGTGAAAGCGTAGTCAAGGGAGCTCGTCGCGCCGACTATCTTGTTCTTACCGCCATCAGACAGCCTGTCAAGGGCGGCCCAGGCGCAGCAGGAGTAGGCGTCGACCTTCCCTTCTTCGGTGAGGCCCTTGTACCAGCTGGGCTTGTTGCTTGGTTCCACCACGGCCGGGTCCAGCGCGTAGAAACTGACATCGAGGCCTGCCTTCTCGAAGAGCCCCTCCTCTTTGGCCACGATCTCGGGGAATGACCAGGGTATGAACGAATTCTTGATTCTAAGCGGTCTCATGACATTGAAAACCGGCTTCGCCCGGTATTAAATATTGGGTTAGAATTGTTCTAACTTGAGCCCTGCAGGGCTTGGGGCACGGTTACGGAGCCCTCGTACCCCTTGCCGGCCGAAGACAGTCCGTGCTCCAGCAGGAAATTCCTGACCCCGTCGAATTCCTCTTTACCCATGGGCTTTGCGTCCTGCCAGACGGGGAGCGAGATCCGAGGCATTATGTCGTCAATCTTACCATTCAGCTCCGGCAGATACCTTTCAACCACCTGCCTGAACTCCGTCTTGTACCTGACGGCGTACTTTGGCCTGTCTGTATTGATCAGCCGGACCGCTCCGTTGATCCCGGCGACGAACTTCTCGACCGCCTCCATCCCAAGGTCGTCATCGAAGACAACGACCGTCGGTTCAGTCCTCGACAGGGGGAGGAGATTCTTGTATCCGATGGCCTCTGCTGCTTCCGCGTAGGGCCCTGCCAGGGTGGCAGCATCGACTCCCTTGGCCATCAGTGCCTTGAAGCAGCGCTCGACACCTCCAAGATGCGTCAGGTTGACGCTGGACTCAGGCACGAATTCTGCCAGGTTCCTCAAGGTAACGTAGTGGGCGTCCGCGTTCTTGTTAACTGCAATCGGTTTGCCGCTCTCCACAAGGTCAAGGATGTTCTCGAACCCGCTGTCAGGCCTTGCATAGATCCCAAAAGTCTTGATCAACGTGGACTTCAGGGCAGCACCGATCTTCCCCTTCCCATTCTCCGCCGTGCTATAGATTCCCTGCCAGGCGCAGCAGAAATAGAAGTCCCTGCTGTTCTTCTCCAGTGCCTCCTTGTACCAACTCGCCTTGTCTTCTGGCTGTCCCCCGGTGACGATGTCGTGGACCCTGAGGTCCACGCCTTCCTTTTCGAAGAGCCCCTCTTCTCTGGCAACTACTATGGGGAACATCCAGTAGAAGTAAGGCTGGTAGTAGCCATGGGTGATCACAACCTGCTTCATACTTGGTTTTTGCCTCCGCCGCCTCTTAAAGATTGAGAGAGCCGCTTCAGGGGAGTCCAAGCTGGGCGAAGGTCTTTGCAGCCTCGGCCGCTGACTTCAGGTCCGTTTCATTGGGGTGAAAGTCGCCCCCCTCCGGTGGTTCGACCTCTGTCTGATACGATGGCTTGACTCCAGGTCTTGCAGGAGAGAGCCCAGGGATGGCACCTACCAGCGACTGGCCCTGCTTTCCTAGCAAGAAGTCTACGAACCTCCCAGCCGATTCGCTCTCGCCTCCGGTCTGCGTAATGCCTACGGATGTAAACGTGAACATTTGTGGGGCGTCGCCCATGTTCAGTAGGGAGACCGGTGAGCCGTTCATTTTCTCACGGAAGTAGGCGAGCGAATAGACTGTAAGTGAAAGCAGGTGCTCCCCGGCGAGGAGGCCCTGGAGAAGGTGGTCGATGCAGTCGTAGGACTTGGGCCTGTTCCGGCCGGCCAATGAGCGGACGAACCCATTCCATCTCTTTTGCCCCACCACG
>DATDGE010000097.1:0-5585 GCA_036522255.1 Nitrososphaerales archaeon
CCACATTCTAGCGTGGAGGGCATCCCCCGCGTTCAGAGCCAGCGCAACGTCATATTTCCGATGCAAGGCAGGCTTGCCCCTCCGGAGCTCGGACCCGTCCTCTATGTCGTCATGTATCAGAATCCAGTTCTGGAAGAGCTCTATGCAGGCGGCGGTAAGGAGCGCCTCTCCTTCAGTCCCTCCGGCTGCCCTTGAAGTTGTTACGCAAAGGAAGGGCCTCATCCCCTTCGCGGGACGTGCGGGGTAGTCCCTAATCATTTTGTAGAGTAGGTCGACCTCCCTGACCTTGCTTGATTTCGGGAGGAGTTCGTTGAGTATGAGCCCGTCGACCATTCCCTTAATGCGTTTCATCTCTCCCTCGAGGTCGGACAAATTCCGAGCTGACACCTCTTCTTGTCGGCCTAGGACCTGACCACGGTCCCGTAGAACTCTAGGCCTCGCAAAGCCTTCGAGAATTCGTTCCTCCTGTACCCGGAGACAAAGCAGACCCTGGTACCGCCCGATGCGATCCTTGCAGCAACCTCCAGCTTGAGTTTCATCCCACCGGTCGCGTCCGCTCCCGGTTGCACGCTCATCCTCCTGATCTTTGACGGTGAGAGCTCGGGGATTATCACTCGGCTGTTCTCCTCATAGACTCCGTCCACGTCGAGCGCGAAGACACACCTTTCAGGAGAAAGGATCTTGGCCAAATCTTGCACGATCACGTCCCCTGAGATCACCTTGAACCCGCCCGGCGCAAGGCCGACGTCCCCGAATGTCACCGGGGTCAGATTCTCCTTCAGGAGCCCGCGTAGCCATTGGGCGACCGAAGCCTTCCCCGCCCGGCTGACGGCGTCGAAGGGCGAAAACGGGTAAGGGCTGAGCTTGAACTCGATCATGGTCTTGCAGACCAAACGGTTGAGCTCGTACATGGCCCCCCTGGTCTGAGCCACCCCCGAGGCCGGCGCAGGTCCTGGGTTCGAATTGATTCCATGCTGCCTTGCAACAGTATGGCCGTATGAGCCGCCGCCGTGCACCACGACTACTTTCTCATCGCATGACGCGATCTCTTCGGATAGCGCAGACACGACGTCTGGACGGTATGAGAAGGGCTTCGACTTGTCGGTGATGACCGACCCGCCGAGCTTTGCGACTACCGTTCTAGCCAGCTTCTCACTCCCTTGGCTGGGACCCTGGCGATGAACGTCTCGAACCCTCGCGCCTTGAGCCCCCATACAATGCTTTTTTCCTTTGCCTCGGGTGCGACTGCAACCACGCTCCCACCCCCGCCAGCGCCGGTCAGTTTTGCCCCATAACCTCCTGCGGAGCCCAAGTAGTCGACCATCGTGTTCAATGCGGGGTTCGAAACACCAATGAATCCCAGGACCGCCTGGTTCAAGCTTAGGACCCTCCCCAGGCCCCTCATATCTCGACCGGCGAGTGCCTCAGCCGCCCGAAGGCTAAGGTCGCTGACCGAATCAGAGAGGATAGAGAACAGGCCCGGCAAGGTCTCCTTGAAAGAGGAAACGCGGCCAATCTGGCCCTTGGTGCTCCTGCTCTGTCCAGAGTAGGAGACAATCAGCGATCTTTGGCCCGCGAAGGATACCTTCTTCAGCCTGCGGCCTGTCCTAAAGAGAAGGACGCCGCCGTGAGAACAAATGGCGGAATCGATTCCCGAAGGCATTCCATGGATCGCTCGCTCTCCCGCCATGGAGTACCTGGCGATCTCTTCGTGTCCGAGCCCGAGTGAATTGAGCCTCGAAAACGCCGATGCCACAGCAACCATGGTGGACGCCGAAGACCCGAGACCTGCCCCCTGTGGAACGGCGGATGAGACTGAGACCTTGACCCTGGGATTGGCCGAGAATTCCCTGGCCATTTCCTCAACGACGATGCCGACCGGTTTCAACTCGGGCTGTTGAAGGGCGAAGCGGTCGGAGGTCACTTCAAATCGAGTAGAATTCGACATCTCAACCCTCACTCCGCGAGGCAAAGCAGCGGCCAGGGCCCATGCCCCGTGTACCACAAAATGCTCACCGGTGATGATTACCTTGGACGGCGCTTCAGCTATTGCTTTCAACACTTTACACGAATCTCAGGGCCCCGTAACCCACGACTTGAAGATTCTCTCCTGTCATGTCGCCGCTTGATGCATACTTCAAGAGCTCCCCCTTCGCAAGACCGAGCTTCCGTGCGGCCTCCATCACTGTGGCTATGGCGCCGAATCCGCAGGCAGTCACCTGAAGCCTTTCCAAGGTCGAATAGAAGCCTTCGACATCCATACTTTCCACCTGCCGCATCAGGGCCGAGTCTTTTTCCTTGGCGGCTTCGGCGGGTTCATAGTGGGTCAGGTCGGACGAGGCGATAAGGACTGCCTTTCTTCCCTTGACGACTTCGACCAAAGCCTCGGAGACAGCGGAGGCGGTCTCGACATCCTGGAACAGCAGAGAAACAGGGAGGAAGGGGACGGCACTACCGTAGATTTTCTGGAGGAAAGGGAGCTGGACCTCGAGGGAATGTTCCAAACGTTGCGCTTCTGGGTCGACCGCCGCGACCCCGGCCAGCTCGACAAACTGCTTCGAGGCGTGGGTGTCAACCCTCATCCTCCCAAGCGGTGTTTCCCACTCCCCGCTCTCGAACGTTGAGACCCCGCTCCCGATTCCGTAGTGATTTGGCGCCACCACCACGATCAGGTCCGGGTCGCGGAGGGACGAGACATGGAGGTAGCTGTGAGCCGCGATGGGGCCAGAATAAACGTAGCCTGCGTGGGGAGAGACCACGGCGACCACCTTGGCGTCACTTCTCGGTTCCGGGGGCGTCCGTCCGGGACCGAGCGGGTGTGAGTAACAGTTGTCGATGGCGGCCGATAGCTCAACCGGGTCCGAAGGATAGAACTGGCCGGCGACGGCCGGCTTCCTGACAAACAATCGCCGTGCTATTCTCGGCGGTCGGATGTACGTTCTTCAAGCATCTCGGCCTTCTGTTCTTCATCGATCTTTGTCTCGAAGTCCTCGATGGTGTACTTCATCGGCTGGTCTGCGGCCAGGAGGCCGGCGTGAGTGAGCGTCGACCTCGCCAAGAGCCAGAATATGGCAGCTATGGCCTTGCGGCCCCTGTTGTTTCCAGGGACGACGAGGTCGATGTCATCGGTCACGTTGTCTGTGTCGCAGACGGCAATGACGGGGATGCCGAGTTTCCCTGCCTCGACCATGGCCTGCTGGTCGGACATCGGGTCGGCGACGAGGACGAGTTCGGCGTCTAGGTGACCGGGGTACAGGGGATTTGTGAAAGTCCCAGGCATGAACCTCCCTATTCTGGGAAGAGCCCCGGTTAGTTCGCAGAACTTCTCGACGGCTACAGCGCCGTGCTCTCGGCTGGTGTAAACGACAGTGTTTTTCGCGCCCGTAGCCGCTATGAACTTCCCTGCGACATCGATCCTCTCGAGCGTCTTCGCATAGTCTATCATGTGAAGCCCGTCCGGCCTCGGCCTCGCGGTGAACTTTTCCATCGTCTTGGTGCGCACAGGAGTGCCGATGCGGATTCCTGTGGCCAGGAGAGCCTTCTCAGAGAGCCCGTGGACCACCATCTTGTCTGCGGAACCGGCCTCGTCATTCTCGAAATCTGACATCGCCTGTCCTCCTACCAGCTACTGCAGCTCTGCCTTCCGACTGAAGAAGGGAAGGACCTGGTCGATCACGTCCACCGATGAGATAAGCATTCGCCGGCAGCAGTACCGCTTGAGGCCCAAGTCGTCCAAAACCTTTCCCGGGTCTTCGCCCCCCTTCGTCCTAGACTGGAAGCTTACGAACTTGTCTCCGATCAGGTTGCCGCAGGTAAAACAGCGGATTGGAATCATCATGGTCTATCTGTAGCTCTTTTGTCGTTTCCTTCTGGCGCCGGGTCCTCCAAACTTCTTGGGCTCTGCCTGTCGCGGGTCGCCGGATAGGAGGTATTTATTGTATGCATTCATCTTCTCCCTAAGTTCGTTGCCGCGGACTTGGTCGACGTACGCTCTGGCAATGGCCATTGCAGCGGCGTCGGCCTGCCCCATGAAGCCGCCTCCTCCCACGCTTACGTCGAGGTCATACTTCTCCCTCAACTCTCCCACCACGTAGACCGGAGCCAGTAGATGGAGCCTGGCAGATTCGGGTTCCCATAGTTCGACGGGAGTGCCGTTGACGCGGATTCGGCCTCCTCCGGGGATGATCGCAGCCGTCGCCCTGGCAGTCTTCCTCGCCCCCGAATAGAGCTTAGGTGCTTTCTTTACCGGAGTCTTGGAAGAAGGGCTTGGCAAAGGTTACTCGTTCCACCCGAGTACCTTCGACAGGTCACCCATGGTCACATACACAGGAATAGGACGTGACGCGGCCGTGTCTTCGAACTTCGTCATTTTCGACCCAGTGACTTCGGACGGCACGCCGATGTATACCCTCAGCCTCTTCATCGCCAGGGCCCCCTTGGGCTTCTTCCTTGGGACCATTCCCCTCACCATCCTGCGGAGGATGTTGTCAGGGCGTCGGGGATGGATCGGGCCGTAGATTGGGTTGACCCTGCTGGACAACTCCAGTTTTTTTGTCCACTCCGTGACCACGGAGGTCCTCGACCCTGAGATCAGCGCCTTTTCGGCGTTCACGACCACGACCCTCTTTCCCGAGATGATGAGTTTTGCTACCTTTGACGATAGTCTTCCCGCGATCTGGTTCGAGGCGTCGACGTAGACCGTGCTCTCACTGGACAAGCTTTACTCCGCTCCCTTTCGGAAACTTCCTTAGGAACTCCTCAACCGAGAGAGCTGACCCTCCCGAGGCCACAATCTTCGACTTCGCGGTCGACGAAAAAGAAAACGCCCCGATGATGACCTTCTTGTCTATCAATCCGGTTCCTAGGACTTTGCCAGGGACAAAAATAGGATGATCGCTCTTTGCGACCCTCGATATCCTGCTTAGGTTCACCTCGACGCGATTGATCGTGGGGTTCGAGAGCATCTTAGATGCCACATGCCAAATCGGGGCCTTCTCCTTCTTCCCGGCCTTTTCGAGCATGACCGAAGTCTGTCGGAGGACGGGGTTCGAGGCTGTCACTTGGCAGCACCGACCGAGATCTGTATCTCGTTGAGCTTCTTCTCCAAAAGCTCAATCGCCTTCAGGACAATCTGCCGAGCTGGGAGCCCGCCTGCCGATTCGACCATGAGGTTGAACGTCCCCTCTGTCTTCCCGTCGGTGAGAGCCGCGACCGTGCATGGCTGCCACTTCGCGTGCTCCTTCCCCCGTCCCAGACGGGCGTAGGCCTCGAGCTTTACGGACTGGCCGAAGGCGAGTTTCACAAGAGGTATCGTCTCGCTGACGGGCCTGACCTCCCTGTCCTCTGACACTAGGTCGCCCGAGGTCACAATCGAGACCTTTTCCTTTCCCTTTGCATCCAGGACGAAAAGGACTCTGCACTTGTGGCACCCGAGCGGGTTGCCGCAGTCGCATTCATCGGGCAGGTTGTACCTGTCCAAGTCTGTCTTGATAGGTATCATTCCCAACCTGTGAGCGAGAATTTCATCGTAGAGGACCGAAGAGTTCTCGAGTATTACGACGTCATCAATTTCCATGGAGGGGACT
>DATDGE010000098.1:0-14816 GCA_036522255.1 Nitrososphaerales archaeon
GCAGCTGCCGGGGAAAGCAGTGAACTGCGGCGCTTCGTGGAGTATAACGTGCGGAGAGCTCGCAGGAATGGGTTGCTTCCGCCGACTTTCTCAACGCTGAAGACAGAACACCCTGATATCTACTGGCTCCTGCCCAAGGAAGTCCTCGCCGCCGAGTCGGCCCCTAAGACGAAGGGGACACGGTAAGGCCCCTCGCAATGCGGTTGAAGGAATTCGCCAAGACAGGGCGAAAGGTCTCCGAGATTGGGATGGGAACCTACTACGACCCTCTATGGATAGCAGCCGCGTTCATGAGTTGGAGGAAGGGCGGAGGGACGAAGGTCCAAGCCATCCAGGCGGGTCTGGACTCGGGTATGACCCTGATCGACACTGCGGAGATTTACCGATCCGAGCCTTTGGTGGCTGAGGCCATCAAAGGCAGGAAGAGAGATGAAATCTTTCTGGCGACGAAGGTGTGGCCGAACCACCTGCACAGAGACGAGCTCATCGAATCTTTCAACAAGAGCCTAAAACGCCTTGGCACCACCTACGCCGACCTCTATCAGGTGCACTGGCCCAACCCTAGGGTCCCGATTCAAGAGACGATGGGAGCCATGGAAGAGCTAGTCGGAGAAGGCAAGCTGATGCACGTAGGGGTGAGCAACTTCAACCTAAATCAACTTCAGGAGGCGCACTCGGCCATGCGCAAATCAGAGCTGAGTTCCGTCCAGCTGGACTACAGCCTGATTCACAGGGACGTCGAGCAAGACATACTCCCCTACTGCGACAGAGAGAAGATCGCCCTTCTGGCGTACTATCCCCTGGGCCACGGAAAGCTCCCATCAGACCGGAGGCTGGACGAGCTGAGCGCCAAGTATCGGAAGACAAGGGCCCAGGTCGCTCTGCAGTGGCTGGCAGGGAAGGACGATGTGTTTCCCATTCCCAGGGCGTCGAGGCCAGACCACGTCAGAGAAAACGCAGGGGCCGGCGATTGGGAACTCACCGGCCAAGAAAGGACGGACTTGGACCAAAAGTTTCGCTAATCCCTTAAATCAATCTGAGGAAAGGTGAGGGGCCTGGCGGGTGAGTGACCTCAACCCGATCCGCCATAGAAATCCCGGTGTTGGGGGAATAGATAGTGAGAAGAAGCGTCCTGTTGGCGACGGCGGCAGTTTACGCCGCGATGTATGTTGCCCTTGTTCTCGTATTCGCACCTATCGGCTACGGCGTCATCAACCTGAGGGTTGCGAACGTGCTCCTGGGCCTCGTTCCTTTAGTCGGACCGCCGGCAATCCTAGGGCAGGCCCTTGGGGTATTCATCGCAAATCAGCCGGCGCTCGGTGATCCGCTCGGCCCGATTGACCTGATCAACGTTGTCCCATCCTTGGTTTTTTCCTGGCTGGTTTGGAAGCTTAGGCACGTAAGCGTCTTTCTTGGCCTTACGCTGTACTCCGTTGCCTTGGGGATTTCAGTGAGCTACGCGCTCAACTTCGCCTTCGGCCTGCCACTTTTAGTCGAGATTCCGCAGGTGACGGCGGGGATATTCTTGGCGACAGCCGTGTTGGGCTACCTCTTGTACAAGACTGTCAAGAGGCTTGGTGTCTTGCAACGGAGGTTCCCGCAATAGATGAATGAAGACCGCAGTGCTGTGAATATGATTTCAGGCGGGGTCGACTCGGTCACCACTGCTTACTATGTCAACAGGGAATTCAAGCCCAAGAACCAGCTGCTGATCTTCTGCAACTACAAGCAGCGGACCTACGACTACGAAGAATTCTGCATAATACAAATCTCGAAGGCCCTCGGACTTCCCCTGAAAATCATCGACCTAAAGTGGCTGGGCGACATAAGCACGTCAGTCCTCACGCACCCCGAGAAAGAGATCACAGAAACGAAACAGGCAGACCTCTGGGACCCCGAGAAAGCTAGGCAAAGGATCCTCAGGTGGTGGGACCCCTGCCGCAACGCCGTCCTGCTACTCGTAGGCCTCTCTCATGCAGAGTCGTTCTATATCTCCAAGGGGGAGCGCTACGATGTATACATCGGAATCAGAAGGGAGACGCCCGTGGCAATGAAGGACAACACGCCCGAGTTCCTCGACGAGATGAACAGGCTTTCCGAGCAGGCAACCCACCACGGCGGGTACAGGATACTCGCACCTCTCATTACCTACGACAAGGACAAGGTGGTCGAGCTGGGTGAGAAGCTGAGGGTCCCCTGGGAGTACACGTACAGCTGCTATTCTGGATATGGCTTCAAGGAAGTCAACGGGGTGAGGCTGCCGGTTCATTGTGGCCGTTGTTCAAATTGCGTGAGACGGAAGCTTGCTTTCAAGGACGCTGGGGTAAGGGACCCGTCGGTCTACGCCGAATGAAAGGGCACTGGAAGAGCCCAGATCGTCTCAAAACTGTCTTAACTTCATATAGGTCTCAGCGGGCATGGTTGCATTCATTTGCAGCCACAGTTTTCAGCGAAGCTTGAGGCCACTTCATGGGACCCCAGGCTCGAGGCTGAGATGAGACAGACATGGGATTATGAAAGAATATTCGAATTCAAGCCATCAAACACTAAGAATCGTAATTTTGTGATGGATACGCCTCCGCCATACCCCTCCGGTAAGCCCTGGCACCCCGGGGCTCTCACGCAGTACACCCAGATCGATATGATCGCCAGGTCGGCAAGGATGAGAGGGCTGAACGTCCTCTACCCGATTGGGATAGACAGGAACGGCCTCCCAGTTGAGATCTATGCGGAGCGCAAGTACCGGGTTCAGATGAGGAAGACCCCCCGGGAGGAATTCATCAACCTCTGCAAGCACGCCCTGGACGACCTCGAGGCGTACATGGTGGGCCTCCTGAAGACTCTTGGGATCTCGGCGGATTTCCACAACAAGTACAGGACAGATTCAGAGGACTATCGGAAACTGACTCAGTGGTCGTTCATCGAACTCTGGAAAAAGGGACTGGTGTATCTAGCGAATAGGCCGAACAACTACTGTGTCGACTGCAACACCACGATAGCCGATGCTGAAATCGAATATGAGGAACTTCCGACCTTTCTCGTTACGAACACCTTCAAGGTGAAGGACAGCAAGGCGGAGCTTTCCGTGGCCACCACAAGGCCCGAGCTTCTGGCCGCCTGTCAGATGCTGGTGGTAAACCCAGCCGACAGCAGGTACAAGAAGCTCATTGGAAGGTCAGCGACCATTCCGATATACAACAGAGAGGTGCCCATCAAGGCCCACAAGAGCGTCGACCCCAAGTTCGGAAGCGGAGTGGTGATGGTGTGCAGCTACGGGGACTATAACGATGTCATGCTGTTCAGGGAGTTCAAACTCAAGGAAATAGTAGCCATAGACATGGATGGGAAGATGACCTCCGTCATCGGGAAGTATGCAGGGGCGGCGGTGAAGGATGCCCGGTCACAGATAATCCAAGACCTGCAGGACGCAGGGATAGCGACCAAGGTGGAGCAGATCCAACACAGGACGCCACTCTGTGAAAGGAGCAAGACCCCCATCGAGATCATCCCGATGGAGGAGTACTACCTCAAGCAGCTCGAATTCAAACCTGCCCTCAAGAAGATGGCCCACAAGATAGAGTTCCACCCGGCGATGCACCGCCAGGTCCTACTCGACTGGATCGATGTGCTCACCACGGACTATCCGATTTCTAGGCGAAGGTACTACTCGACCGAAATCCCTGTGTGGTACTGCAGCAAATGCAATACTCCGCACCTGCCGAAGCCGGGAGTCTACTACAGGCCATGGAGGGACGAGGCGCCGTTCAAGAAGTGCAAGAAGTGCGGGAACATGAGGTTCATCGGCGAGACCCGCACCTTCGACACATGGATGGACTCGAGCCTTTCCCCGCTTTACATCACGAAGTACACCAAGAATGCAAGGTTCCACAGCCTGACGTATCCTGCCACAATCAGGCTACAGGGAAAGGACATCGTCAGGACCTGGCTCTACTACACCCTGCTGAAGAACTACCAACTCACAGGAAAGGAGCCATTCAAGCATGCGTGGGTAGGGGGCCTGGGGCAAGATCCCCAAGGGAGGGCCATGCGCAAAAGCCTTGGGAACTTCGTCGACCCAGAGCCGATTCTGCTGAGATTCGGTGCTGACGCGTTCAGGTTTTGGGGAGCGTCCGAGGCCGGCCAGGGGTACGACTTCAGGTTCAGTGAAGAGAGGATCGCAGGTTCAGGAAAGTTCCTGACGAAGCTCTGGAACACGTGCAGGTTCATCAGTTCGTTCCCAGTCCCGGAGAAAGCGGAGCTGACCTGGACCGATAAATGGATGCTCAACGAGCTGGGGAAGCTGACGCAGGAGTGTGTGGAGGCCTACGAGCGCTTCGATGTCTTCACCGTGTCGACCAAAATCAGAGAGTTCCTGTGGAACGTCTTCGCGTCGAACTACCTTGAGATGGCCAAGGGGAGGGCCTACGGAGACGGTGCAACACCGAAAGAGCAGGAGGCCGCCTGGTACACTCTGCACAGGGTCGTGAAGAATCTGTTGCTGCTGATTGCTCCTATCACACCCTACCTGACCGACTACGCGTGGAGGAGGCTGTACGGCTCCCAGAGCATACACCTCGAGGAGTTCCCCAAGGCAGAGAGGTTCGATGTAAGCGAGAAGGTGAGTCAGAGCATCATGGAGTTCAACGCGCAGGTCTGGAAGACCAAGAGGGACAAGGGACTCGCCCTCAAGGACTCAATCAACACGCGGATTCCGGCGAACCTCAAGCAGTTCGAGAAGGACCTTGTGCGGATGCACCACATCAAGAAATAATTAGGCAAACGCAGAAGTCAAAATAGGTCTTTGCTATATCTTAAATACTGAAACTCAACATTCCTTCGAGTTGCAAGTAGTCGTTGCGCCCAACCGATGTGTGTGGTGCAACGCGATGCTGGATCCTAGCAGCAGCCTAGAGATGTCCTACAACTGTTGCTCAGACTGTCTGTATCCCCTTCCAACAGACTAGCGAGGCCTACCTCCCGATCTGCTCGTACTCTCTTCTCTCGAATCTGACTGATACGGAGGATGCGTTCTCCTCGAGGTGGACTTGGTTCGTCGCTTTGGGGATCGCAATCACTTGCTCGTTGCTCGTCACCCAGTTGAGCATCGCCTGGGCGGGAGTCAGCTTGTACTTCTGAAGAATTGCTTTGGGTATCGACTCGGGGATGATTCCCCGGGCGAGTGGGCTGTATGCGATGAGTGTCATCTTCTCGCTGATGCAGTAGGGGAGAATCTCTGGTTCGACGTACCTGTTTGTGAGTGAGTACTCGACCTGATTGGATACGATTTCGCTCTTTGGTAGAGCAGCCCTCGCCGCGTCGGTTTCAGAGACGTTGAAGTTGCTGATTCCAACGTATCTTACTAAGCCGTCGCGGACGAGCTGTTCCATCGCTGACATCGTCTCCCTGATCGGAATGCTAGGGTTGGGCCAGTGGACTTGGTAGAGGTCGACGTAGGATGTGCCCAGTCTTCGTAGGCTCCTCTTGCACGCGTCGATCACGTCGTCGTGACGGAGGTTGCCCGGTGAGACTTTCGTTGCAATGAACACTTCCTTGCGGATGTCTTTGACGGAGTCTCCGACCACTTCTTCCGACCGCCCACTGGCGTACATCTCTGCCGTGTCGATGAGGTTGATGCCGAGCTCGATTCCTTTCTTAACGGCCGCGACCTGGATGGCTCGTTCGTCGGGACTGCCGTAGGCGCCTATCCTCCAGGTGCCCATCCCGATTGTGGAGACTTTCTCCCTTGTCTGGCCCAGCCGACGGTATTCCACGTTGGCTCGCTTTGACTTGGGATGGCTATAGGACTATCACAAGAAGAAAAGTGATAAAGTGAGTAGAGAGCGAGCAGGGCGTGCCACGGTAGCTCAGCCTGGTTAGAGCACCTGCCTTGTATCCATAGAAAGGAAAGCAGGGGGTCGCGAGATCGAATTGCATCCGGCACGATGGTCTCGCCCGTGGCTCTTTCCAAACAGGCTAGCTGCTGCTCTTCCTCAATACTTCGAAGACGTCGCGGACGGTGGCGACGAAGTAGGGCCCATACTCTTCATCACTGAATTCGACGACGTCTATCTTGCCTGTCTTGGCAGCGATCTTGTGACTGAGGAGGTGGTAGCATATCTCCTCCCTTCCTCCGAGGACGCGAAAGAAGAAGTTGCTGCACGAGCAGTACGGCTTTTCCGGGTCGATGAATTCGTCCCCGAGCCTCCCGACAACCGTGATGACCTTCCTGCCGCTGGGGAGAAACCGGCTCTCCTTGACCCCGCCGGCGAGGACGGTGTCGATGGCCCTGTCCAGTTTTGGTCCATACTTCCCGAACTCCGTGAACTTCTCTTTCCATGCCTCTCTGGTTTCACTCATCGTCTTACCTGACCGGATGTAGGAACTCCGAAAGCGAAGTCTGGTCTTCGACGCTGGTGAACCCTGAAACGCGGAGTCCGACTCGTCTGAAGTCCTTGTTGACCGCCCCGCCCAGTTCGTCGAAAAGGCCGAGCGTGCTTTCTCTTAGGATTGTCACATCGTTGACCGGGATTTCGAAGGTCTTGCTCTTGGTCTTGGTAGACAGGTCTGACAGAATCCCGATGGCAGTGATGGTCCTGAAGGATTTCCCCGATGACACCAGTTTGTCGTGGACGTGTCCAATTCCCGCGGCAAGTTGCTCGAAAGCTTCCCTTGGGTCCCTGGTGTCGCGCTTGAGGGTCACGATGCGGCTGAATTGGGTAGGTTCTAGGCCCGCTCGAACAGGGTCGTCATCCTCACCCTTGGCTGCGGAGAGCAGGTAGGCCCCGAACTTCCTCCCGAACCTCGGGTCGAGTTTTGAAGGGTCAGTCCTCGCCAGGTCGCCGACAGTCTTGATTCCCAACTCTTCGAAAGTCGTAGCAGTCTTCGGGCCCACCCCGTAGAGTTTTGTTACCGGGAGCGGGCTGAGGAAGGCCTTCGTGGTTTCAGGTGTGATTACCTTCAACCCGCCAGGTTTCGCGATGTCAGACCCTAGCTTTGCGACGACCTTGCTCCTTCCGAGACCAACCGAGCATGTGAGATGTTCATTTGTGAGGATCAATTCTTTGATTGCTTCTGCGGTCTTCTGGGCCCTGGCATAATCTCCACCGGTGGAGCCGGTCAGGTCGAAGAAGGCCTCGTCGATGCCTGTTGGTTCAAGGACGTCGACCTTCTGCGCAAGTTCATCCATTATCCTACTGGACACGACTTCGTACTTCTCGTGGTCCATCTTGATGATGGCCGCGTTCTTGCCCTCGAGCTTCTTCTTTGCCAGGACGATTGGCATTCCTGAATGAACTCCCAGCTCTCTTGCCCTGTAGTTTGCGGTGCTCACGACACCGCTGTCCTCGGTCCTGCCAGAGAAGACACAGACTATGACTGGTCTTATTTTGAGCGATGGATCCTCGACTTCTTCGACTTGTGCATAAAAGTAGTCGAAATCTATGTGACCGATGACACGCTCCAAGAATGAAAATCGTTCGTATGTCGTTTAAGGGGTTTTTGATAGATGGGGTCGGCCGGATTTGAACCAGCGATCTTCAGCGTTCTCGAAGAACCCTTTACGGATTTTCCCGAGGCTGAAAGCCTAGACCAGACTAGCCGACGACCCCTAACTTGCGGGCCGACCCGCCTCCGTTTATATCCTATCGCCGTCCCCGTCGAAGCTCGTGGCCAAGGGACCTGGTCTCACAGTTGACCAGCTTCTGGAAGAGGCCGACCCGCAGATGCGGGCCCTCGCCAACCAGCTGAGACGAATCATTCGCAGGGCACTGCCCGAGTCCCACGAGCTCGTTAAATGGAGGAATCCTACCTATCTTTTCAACGACAAGAACGTCGCGTGGATCATGGTCCACAGGGACCACGTCAATTTGGGCTTCTTTCAGGGAGTGGGATTGAAGTCGCCTCAGCTTGAGGGGACCGGCAAGGGCTTCAGGCACATCAAGGTCCGTGGGCCCGGGGACATCGACGAAAAGGAATTTACGCGCCTGCTCGTGCAAGCGGGTGCCCTGGCAAAATAGGTCGGTCAATAAATACCCCGAAGTCGCTTAGATCGTATATGCCTGCGACCTGCTGCCCAGTGGAGATGTGCGGCGAGCCCGATTGCCTCCAGCTCACGGAGCGCGAGGCCCAGGTGTGCATTGCCGTATGCGCTAGCACCGAACCGGTCGCCTTCTCAACGTTGAAGCGGAGCCTCGGCTACCACCAAGAGGTGGTGTCCAGGATCCTGAGACGCCTGGTCAATCATGGGGCAATAGAGAAGGTCAGGGGCAGGTACCGCCGGGTTGGTCAATAACTACCCTCAATCTCATTGTCCTGTCAGAGGTGAATCGAATGGTGTGTTGTTGCTGCGGTTGCTGCTCTCAAGGCTGTTGTAGTAGTGAGAGCGGGCCCCAAGGCGAGCGTTTATAGGCTGAAACCGGGGCCTGCCCCAGACTATGTCTGAAGAGAGAAAGACGGTCATCGTCGGCCAGAGCAAGCCCCTCCTGAACTATGTAACAGCCTGCATCACCATGTTCAATGGTGGCGCAAAGCAGGTTGTCCTTAGGGCGCGGGGGGAGGCTATCAACATGTCAGTTGAAGTGGCTCAGGTGCTGAAGAAGCGCTTCATGAGTAACGTCCAGATTTCCAACATCACCATAGACGGTGAGAACGTCACTTCGAGGGACGGACGGCAGCTCAACCTGCCCGTACTCGAGATAGAGCTGTCCATACCCGCCTGAGTTCAGTTTCAAGGCTGCAAACGACAGATTTTCATCACCAGTTCAAGCAAAGGATTTTAGCCCCACGCTCAGGGCGAGGCCTGAATTCTATGAAATCAAGGAAGTTTGCCAAGGTCGAGGGTAAGCTCCCTGGGCCGAAGGCGCAGGCCGTGGTGAAGAAGACCGCCAAGTACGTGTCTCCTTCCATTTCGCGCTTCTATCCCCTGGCCATCGAATCAGCCCACGGGTCACTTGTGAAGGATGTCGACGGGAATCAGTTCATCGACTTCGCGGCTGGAATCGCGGTTCTGAGTACCGGTTCGACTCACCCGAAGGTGGTTGAGGCCATCAAGAACCAAGCAGAGAAGTTCATCCACTTCTCTTACACCGACTTCTACTATGAGAATCTCGTCGAGCTCTCGGAGCGTCTCGTATCATTGGTCCCTGGGAGCTTCCAAAAAATGGTCTACTACGGCAACAGCGGAGCAGAGGCCATCGAAGCCGCGATGAAACTGACGCGGAACTATACGAAGCGCCCCCTCTTCCTGTCCCACTCGGGGGCCTTCCACGGCCGGACCATGGGAGCGCTCAGCCTGACAGCCAGCAAGCCGATTCAGAGGAAGGGGTCTATCCCTTTGATTCCAGAGGTAGTCCACTTCCCGTTCCCTTACTGCTACAGGTGCCCATGGAAGCAGACCTTCCCTGAGTGCGACTATTACTGCGTCGACTACTTCAAGGAGCAATATCTGGAGAAGTTCGTCCCTGTAGACGAAGTCGCCTCGTACTTCTTCGAACCCATCCAGGGGGAAGGGGGGTACGTTCCGGCCCCGCCCGAGTACTTCAAGAAGATGGAGTTCCTAAGGAAAGAAGGCGTCCTATTCGTATCAGACGAGATACAGACCGGGGTCGGGAGGACGGGCAAGTTCCTTGGGATAGAACACTTCGGGGTCGTGCCGGATGTCGTCACCATCGCCAAGGGCATTGCTTCCGGGCTCCCATTGAGCGCGATTGTCGCGAAGGCGGACGTCATGGAGAGCTGGAAGCCGGGACAGCACGCCTCGACGTTCGGGGCCAACCCAGTGGCTGTAGAGGCAGCTCTAGCCACATTGGACGTTATGAAGTCGGAACACCTTATGGAGAACGCGAAGAAGCTCGGAGCGAAGGCAAAGAAGAGGTTCCTGGAGATGAAGGACAGGTACGAGATCGTCGGAGATGTCAGGGGCATGGGGCTGTTCGTCGGAGTTGAGATTGTGAAGAGCAAGGCCACCAAAGAGAGAGGGGACTCAGAAGCGAAACAGATTATCGACTACTGTTTCAACCACGGGTTGCTGGTAATCATCGCGGGGAGGAATACGCTCCGTTTCATACCTCCGCTCAATATCACCGAGGACGTTATGGATGAAGGCCTCGATATACTGGAGGAGGGAATAGCCGCAGTGAACTCGACGACTACGAAAGCTTAGACCATGTATGACTTCGAAGCCCTGATCGGCGAACTTCTTCAGAGCCGGCCGGAGCTGAACAGGGACGAGGTGATGCGCCGGATAGAAGATAAGAAGCGCACAGTGGGGGCCGGCTATCTGACGAACCAAGGAGCCTTGTTCCTCGTGGCAGGGGAGCTGGGAGTTTCACTGCGCAAGGAGGATGCTTCTTCGGACATGACGATAAAGGACCTGTACATCGGAGCCAACGATGTTACGGTGGTTGCGAGGATCCTCGCACTTTACCCAATCGCCATCTACAACAAGAAAGACGGTGGGACGGGGAAGTACCGTAGGGTCGTGCTCTTCGACGGCAAGAACTCGGCACGGCTCACGGTCTGGGAAGAGGGGATCGAGCAGACAGGCAAGCTCGGGCTCGAGGTCGATTCGTTGGTGAGGGTGGCTAACGCCTACGTCAAGCAGGGACTGGACGGCAAGCCTAACCTGAACTTGGGGAAGAGGGGCCGAATCGAACTTGTGACAGATGAGAAGGTCGCGGCGAAGGTCCCGTCTCTTTCAACCGTCGCCCAGAAGCTCCCAAACCTTATGAAGGAAGAGCCGTTCGTGGCCCTCGACGTCGTCGTCAGCTCTGAGCCGCGATTCAGCGAGTTCGTGAGGTCGGATGGCTCGCCTGGTTCGCTCTTCCAATTCGGGGTCGCACGAGACGGCGGAAAAGAAACGCGGGTCGTAGTCTGGAGCCCCGAGGCCCAGCCAGAGTTGAAGTCAGGTCAGAAAATTCGCATTACGAATGTGAGGTCCAGGCGTTCTAACAATGGGGACTTCGAAATCCATGGTGACGCTGGAAGTGTGATTTCGATGGGCCCACCTCCTGAAAGGATTGAGCTAAGGGTGGCGGCGACAACTTCCGGAACGTCGGCCAAGGTCATCCTGGGCGTAGGAAAAGACAGGAAAGTGAGATTCGTCGAGCTGGGGAAGGATGTGAACGAACCGGCACAAGGCGACGTCGTTGGGGTGGTTCCCGACCAAACCACGGAGGGAAGGTTGTATTCAAGGAGCGCGAACTCGATTCAGGTAGTTGAGAATGAGACCTTCCCGGGGCTCGATGGTTTGGTGACGAAACTCCAAGAAGTCAAAGAAGAGGACGCTCAGATCATGATAGAAGTCATAGCCCTTTCCCACGGAAGTGTCGACGACGTCCGTCTGAAGGATGGCACGACGGTGAAGAAGGGGGAGCTGGTTGTGGGCGACGACACAGGTGAGAACAAGCTAGTCGCGTGGAGAGACCTGGCAGGAAGAGTCTCGGGGATTCAGCCAGGGGAAAGACTCCGCGTCGTAGGCGCCGCCTGCAAGTCCACAAAGATGGGCGGATGGGTGCTCCAGCTTTCAAATTTCAGCGTAATAGAGCGATTGAGAGGCAGCAGCTAGGTCTTAGAGCGCCTAAGAGCCTCGTACTCGTAGACGAAGACAATCACAAGCCCTATGATGAACAACACTATCAACGCGGTGCTGATGAAGCTGTAGTAACTTGCCACGGTAAGAAAGGGGAAGTGCAATCTCGAGCCGGCGAGCCTGCGTCTCATAATAAGCGTTGCTGGGAGAGCCAGTTAGAAACGCGAGCCGACGCGCTTTCATGATGAGTCTTTTAATCCCAAATTGAGACCATGTGCGCAGTGCCGAGGTGGCCTAGCCTAGTTATGGCACCAGGCTACACCCGACAGGGTGAAACTCATAATCCCGGCTGGGCTAAGAGATCTGGGGGTCGGGGGCGCGAATCCCCCCCTCGGCACCATGTCCTTGGGATTCGGAAAAAATTCTGATTCCGGAAAAATAACAGAAAAACGGAGACGGCCTTTAAGCCCAGACTGGCTTAAAGGCGAAGAGTGTTTCGCTCGTCGAGATTCCTTGAATCTGTGCGATTTGAAGGACTTGCGAGTAGATCTCGTTGTAGTCCTTGCCATAGATGGCTGCGATGACGTCGAACTCTCCTGCAACGACTGATGCGTTCAGGATGTGCGGAAGGCTCTGCAGGTTCTGCAGAACGCTCTGGGTCTGTCCCTCTACGCCGAGCAGAAGGAAGGCGAGTGGGCTTCCGGTGACGAAGTTCTTGCCATTGCTGAATCCGCTGACGGGGACCATGGTCCTTGTCGAGATGACGCCGGCGATGGCGCGGACCTGGTTCACGAGTTGGTAGACTTGCTGTACGTCGCTGGTGTTCAGTTGGATGACCAGGTCAAATCTTCCGGTCACCTGCGTTTGGAAGGCGATACCCTTGAGGGTGCTCACCTGCTGGGTCACGGTGTTTAGAGCGCTGGGCTCTACCGAGACGAGTACGGTCGTCGGATATGTTTCTGTCATGTTCATGCTATAACAGCAGATGCTCTTTTATAACACTATATAACCCTTGCTAGGGGTAAAAACAATAAATGTAACACCTCCATGACAATTTGTTATGCTTACCACAAGGTCGGAGACCAGGCCATCAATCAGCGAAGCGGTCTCAACCATCATGATGGAAAACCATCTTCTGTATGAAGCTCTCAAACTCAGAATTGTAAACTACCACGCGCTGGCGGAGCGTGTACAGAAGGAAGTCGAGGAAATGACAGGACGCAGGGTAAGCGTGCCATCTGTGGTTGTGGCAATCAAGAGGTTCTCGGACGGACTCGAAGACAACGGGACGGAAGTAGCGAAGATCCTGAAGGATGCGAAGTTGAGCCTAGTCGGTCGGGCCGCTGACCTCACCATCGAGGGCAGGGGGGTGCCGACGATGAGAATCCTTGGGGACCTGCTAAAGCTTTCCCCGAAGTTCCTGGGTGCCCCGAACATATTGCAACTGCCAAGTTCAGTCAAGGTGCTAGCCGACCAGGAGGACGCGGACGTCATCAAGGAAGAGCTCTCCGACAAGTACACTGTCACAGTTACGGGAGAAGCTGCGAAGATTGTGGTTCGGATATCCCAGAAGGCCGAAAGAGTCCCGGGCATCGCCGCTTTCATAGCAGAACTTCTCTATCGCAATGGCATCAGCATGCTGGACATGTTCTACGGATACGAGGACCTGCTGCTCGTGGTCGAAGAGAGGCTGGGACCCAAAGCTTACCAGGTACTCGCCAGCAAAATCTCCGGCTGATGCAATGAGAGCCACGGGTGGGAGTCGGACCCACGACATCCACCTCTTTGTGAAACCACATACCAAGGTGGCGCTCTAGCCACTGAGCCACCGTGGCACTCAAGCCCGCACCGACCGAACTCGATTTTTAATCTTTGAGAGCCAGAAAATGTGCCTGTGCTTGCAACTGGCCCTTGGGGGTATACGCAGTCACATCCTCCGCGGTCCAGAGTGACGGTCTCGCGCTCGGGTCACAGGCCCTTACGGCGCAGGCGGAGCTCGCAGCCGTTCAGCTTTGCCTCAGATGAATGTGAGCCCGCAAGCTGCCTCTGTTCGTGGCTCTAGAACGCCCGTTCTCCGCTCTAGGCTTTACTCCCCGTCGTTTGCATAGTCTGGACATGGGTGCGGTTCCACGGGTGAGAACTTGGCGGCCGGAAGTGGCCGTCTTCGCGGGAGCCATTATCGGAATAGCGACCGTTATCGGGATCTTCACCCTCGTTGGACCGCTTGGAATCTCGCCCGGCGGCCCGACGAGCAACGCTCTCCCTCAGAATCTTAGCGCCTTCGGAAGTAACTCACAGCTCCAACAGTACATTACTGCGAATGCTAAGAGCGCGCAGCAGTACGGCAGGTGGGGCATTGGGTTTGGAGGCGGCTTGATGTTCAAGGGTGGTGGGCCTCAATTTGGAGGGGTGGCAGTCTTGACCTCGGCCGCAAGCGCTGACAGTTCGGCTCTTTCGTTCACCGGGACAAATGTCCAAGTCCAAGGCGTGGACGAGCCTGATAGAGTGAAGACCGATGGGACCAATCTTTTTGTCTCTACTCAGAATACTGTGTCGATAATCAACGCATACCCGCCGACGTCCGCGGCGGTCCTTTCCACGCTCAAGTTCCCGAACTCCAACGTAATCGGCCTTGAGATAGCCAAGGACCGCCTCATGGTCATCGATCAGAAGAGTGGAGGGGGTATCGCCTATCAGAAGGGTGGAGGCGGTATCATGTACCAACAAACGAGCGGCACGTCGGCTGTGGAACTGCTATTGTACGATGTCACCAATCTCAATTCGCCCAAGCTGATGCAAAACGAGAGCGTGCCCGGGGCCTATGTCGCTGCGCGGCTCGCCGATGGATTCGTATACGCTGTAATTCAGCAGCCCTCGTACATTTTCAGCGGCCAGGGCAACGCCACGGCGGTGATGCCGATAGCATCCAACAACGGGACCGCGGCACAGCTGCCTGCGTCTTCCGTTTACTACACCAACAATACAGCCCAGATCAGCTACTACACCATAATCCCGAGCATAAGCATGGCAACGGGGAAGGAGAGCACCGTTACCGTCCTGACAGGGCCCTCGGCCACGGTCTATGTTTCGACATCGAACGTCTACGTTGTGTACACCAACTATCAAGACCTCTTCTCCACCCATGGAATCGTCGGTGACGTCTACACCGGTGGAGCGGTATCGGCGTCCGACATCCAGCAAGCCCAGAACAGCACAGTCCTGAGAGCTGCCTACTCGAGCGGGTCCGTCGTCGTGAAGGCTGCCGGAGTGGTGCCTGGGTCGGTCCTCA
>DATDGE010000099.1:0-1917 GCA_036522255.1 Nitrososphaerales archaeon
CTCTCAGCACGACGGCTCATGATACGCCCGATCGAGGGGGGAGAAGACGAGCCAAAGCAAGCTGTGATAGAATATCCGGGCGAAGACTTCAGCCAGGTCACAAACGACCTGACAGGAGCCTATCTCCTGGGATACGACGTCATCAAAGTGGTCGGGAGCAAGGTAATTTCAAGAGAGGACAGGGCCCTGCTCAAGGCGACAATGGGAAAGCTGGTCGGACTGGAGATAATGGACGAAGACTCCAAACGTATGACCGCGCAATTCTTGCTGGAGCCCACCGCGATAATCCCGGAGAGGATAGTCCGTAGGATGTCAGGGCTCCTGGATGGAATGTTGAAGGACATGGCAGAGGGCCTGGCCAAAGGAGACTCGAAGCTCCTGGCTTTGGTAGGGGAGCGCGACGATGAGGTCGACAGGCTATACTTCTTGCTGGTCCGCGCGACAAGGGCGGCCATCGTGAGGCCTGAAGTCGCCGAGCGGTACGGCCTCTCCCCGGTGGACCTCTTGGACTACAGAGTCCTCGCTAGCTTCCTCGAGAGCATAGGAGATGCTGTCACCGGGCTCTCTCGCAATTTGCACGAACGTCCCGGGTCTAAGAAGTTCGCCAGGGAGTACTCCGCTTGCGTCCTCAAAATTAAAGCGATGAACGATCTGGCTACACAGGGTTTCATTTCCAGACGTGCAGGGAGGCCACGCACGATCAACAAACAGGTCAATGCTCTTGCCGAAGAGGTGACAGAAAGCTTGGGGACGATCGCACGGATGCCAACCGGGGACAGTGCGGGGACTGCCGAGACAGTCGCCTCGCTGGAGCGAGTTAGCAAGCTTCTCGTAGATGTGTCAGACCTCGCTGTCATCACTCAACAGCTCCCCTGAGCAACCAGACCTCAAAATCCTTAACTACGCAAGCCACTTTGCGACAATATGCCGAAGTACCTCTTCGTCACCGGTGGGGTAATGTCGGGCCTCGGCAAAGGCGTCATCACTTCCTCCGTGGCGAAACTTTTGCAACTCTCAGGGGTAGATGTCACCTGCCTGAAGATTGACCCGTACCTCAATTTCGATGCCGGAACCATGAACCCGGTGACCCATGGCGAAGTCTTCGTGACCGATGATGGTGGCGAGACTGACATGGACCTTGGCAACTACGAGCGCTTCCTCAACAGGGACATGAGCAGGGCCAACAACATAACCACCGGGCAGATCTACAAGAAAGTGATCGATGATGAGCGAAAGGGGCGATTTCTGGGCAAGTCGGTCCAGATAATACCTCATGTCACGGATGAGATCAAGAGGAGGATACGGGAGCAGGGCAAAAGGGAAAGGGTCGGCGTCCTCGTCGTCGAATGTGGTGGAACGGTAGGAGACATTGAAAGTCTTCCTTTCCTTGAGGCGTTTAGACAGATGAGGATGGAGGAGGGGTCATCGAAGACCCTCTTCCTGCATGTCAGCTTGGCTCCTGAACTCTCGGTGGTCGGGGAAATGAAGACCAAACCTACGCAGCACAGCGTCCAAGAAATGCGAAGGATCGGGATTCAGCCTGACATAATAGTGATTCGGGGGTCCAGGGCTCTGCCAGCAGAAGCCAAAGAGAAGATCTCCCTATTCACAAGCGTTCCAGTGGAGAATGTGATCTCTGACCCTGATGTTGAGTCAATCTATCAGGTGCCTAGGCTGCTCGAAAGAGAGGGAGTTCTAAGACCGATTCACAAACAGCTGAAGATCAAATCGAGGCTGAGCATGAGAGAATGGAACAAGGTTGCGGACCGCTTCGTCGACCACGAATCCACCATAAGAGTAGCGTTGGTGGGAAAATACGCGAGCTTGGCGGACAGCTACGTGAGCGTCAACCAGGCCCTGATGCACGCGTGCGCAGTCAACGGCGTGAATGCTAGGATATCATGGATTGAATCAGAG
>DATDGE010000100.1:0-5686 GCA_036522255.1 Nitrososphaerales archaeon
TTTCTGTCGGCCTCGACACGAGCACTTCTTTGAGCTTCCCCAACCCTTCGGCGCCCCACTTCTTGCCCCAGATCTTCTCAACCTCGTCGTAGAAGTCGGTCTCATGCAGCATCCAGTTCTTCGTCGGTTTTCCGCTCTCGAACCACTTGTTCCGTTTGAGAGTCTTCCATTCATTGTAACCCTTTGCCGGGTACGGTGAACTGTATGTCAGGAGATGCTCTTCGCCTTCGGAATCGATCACCCGGAAAGGGACCTTCTTTCTAGGCAAACGGCCTGCAGAAATTTTCATCTCCTAAAAGAATTACGTCGTTCATCGCCACCCCGAGAATTCGTATATATTGTTCGGGCAGGATGCCTAGCCGAGTTTCGGTGGAGACGCGAGTCGAAAACCTCGAAGGCCGAACGATCGCCGAGACTGCGATTCAGAACTTCAAGGTAGCCCTACGAGGACCATTGCTCCGGCCGGGGACACCCGAATATGAGGAGGCGCGGAGGATTTGGAACGCAAACATCGAGAAGCATCCTGCCCTGATAGCCAAATGCACGGGCTTCGCGGACATCGTCCACTCCGTCAACTTCGCAAGGGACAACAACCTCCTCCTCTCCGTCAAGGGAGGAGGCCACAGCATCCCAGGCCTGGGACTCTGCGACGGAGGCCTGACCATCGACCTGAGCAGCCTCAAGGGGGTGAGGGTGGACCCTGCAAGGAAGACAGCGCAAGCCGGCGCAGGAGTGACCTGGGGCGAGTATGATCACGAAACACAGCTCCACGGTCTCGCATCGACGGGCGGGGAGATCTCCACGACGGGGATCTCTGGCCTGACGCTGGGAGGAGGGAACGGGTGGCTAAACGGCATGTTCGGGACAAGCTGTGACAACCTGATTGGGGCCGAGGTCGTCACAGCCGACGGAACCTTCCGCATGGTCAACCAGGACCAAGAGAAGGACCTGTTCTGGGGCCTCAGGGGAGGAGGCGGAAACTTCGGCGTGGTCACCTCCCTGAGATACAAAATCCACCCCGTAGGAAAGGTCCTCGGCGGCTTCGTTGGCTGGAATCTCGACATGACAAGGGAGGTCATGGAGTTTCTCGAGGGATTCGTGAGGGACCTGCCGGACGAAGTGGGCAAAATCGGAGTTGAGGTGATAGCCTCGCGGGAAGGAGTGCCAATGGTCATCATCAGGCCCGGGTACTTCGGGCCGATTGAGGAGGGGCAGAAGCTCCTGGCACCAATTCAAAAACTGGGCAAGCCCAGATATGACAACCTGAGGGCGATGAGCTACGAAGCCTTGCAGAGTTCCAGGGACGAGTACTGGCCATGGGGGAGGCACAACTACTTCAAGTCAGGTTTCGTTGAGGCCCTGACGGACGACGTCATCGAGACCTTTGTCGCGCACACGAGAAATGTCCCCTCGCAACATTCGCAGATAGCGGTGGAATACTACCACGGGGCCTACTCGCGTGTAGAGCCAGACGAAACAGCGTATCCGCACCGGCTCACAGGATGGAATCTCGCCATAGGCGGCTCATGGCTGGAGGCGTCCGAGAGTGAGAGGAACATCAGTTGGGTGCGGGCCTTCTGGGATGACATCGAGCCAATGATGTCGGGCGGGGTCTACGTCAATTTCATGAGCGCAGGGGAGGACGACCGAGTCAAAGTCGCCTATGGCAAAAACTACGACCGGCTAGTTTCGCTCAAGAACCGCTATGACCCGACGAATCTCTTCAAGGTGAACGAGAACATCAAGCCCAGCGTTTCGTCGAAGAAATGACGAACCGGTTCTTACTCCTGGCCTGCGCAGACTGTGCCACGACCTATCCCACCGACTATCACTCTCGTTGTACGAAGTGCGGAGGTATCCTGGAGGCCCATTACCGGCTGGATGGGAAGTTCCCGACCGACTTTGAGAGTAGAAGTATATGGGATTTCGCTGACTTCCTCCCCCCAGTAAAGGAGGAGAATGTGGTGTCACTCGGGGAAGGGTGGACTCCGTATGTGGAATCGCCAAACTTTGCCAAACGGTTAGGCCTGAGACGCATCTGGTGCAAACTAGAGGGATGCAATCCTACGGGCTCTTTCAAGGACAGGACTGTCTCTCTTGGCCTTTCGCTGGCGAGGGAATGGGGAAAAGGAGGAGTCTTCGCTGCATCTGATGGAAACGCCGCGGCTGCGATCTCTGCTTATTCTGCAAGGGCGCGGATCAAGTGCCTGATCCTCATTTCGGACGACGCGCCGACGCAGAAACTCGCACAGATCATGATGTACTCTCCGGCCCTGCTCCGAGTCAGAGGGCTCTATGAGTCGGCCTCAAGTTTGGAGTCAGCTCTTGCGGTGGCCCAATCTGTTCTCCCCGATTGGCTGAACCTCTTCATCTGGGCGCCATACAACCCATTGCTGGTCGAGCCCTACAAGACCATTGCCTACGAAATCGCCCTGAGCAAAGAGATACCCGACTACATCTTCGTCCCCGTAGCTGGAGGGGAGCTTCTGTCGGGCATCTCCAGGGGCTTCCAAGAATTAAGAGAAATGGGGATGCTTGACAGTACGCCCAAGCTCGTAGCGGTCCAAGGGAAAGGAGCGGACCCGACCGTACAGGCGATCGAAAAGGGCCTTGACAAGGTGTTGGAAACGGGTCCTCCTGTCACTGTAGCGGGGGCCATCCGAGTCAACTTTGGGGCCGAGCATTCAATCAAAGCGGTAAGAAAATCGGGGGGATTCGGAATTTCTGTTTCGGACGAGCAGATATTGAACGCGCAGAAACAAATCGCCCGGGACGAGGGAATCTTTTGCGAGATCTCTTCGGCAGTGGCCCTCGCCGCTATTTCCGAAGCCTTGAGCCTTGGGAAAATCGGGGCCGACGAGACAGCTGGATCCATTTTGACCGGAGCGGGCCTGAAAGACTATTTCTCGACCGATGCCGACTTGTCTCGGGTCCCGATATCAGAGAGCGTCTCATCACTCTCAATGACGTTGAAGAAAGTTATTGTTGCTGGACGGACCGAAGTCGCTGCCTAGATTGCGAGTTCGCCAAGGAACAGTCTGATGATGTCCTTGTCCTTGGAAATCTGGTCAGGCGTCCCTTCGAACGCGCTCTTACCCTGGACCAGGACAAGCCCTCTGTTGGCGAGACCCAGGGCCTTCCTCGCGTTCTGTTCCACTAGGACTATCGTCATGTTCAACTTCTGGCGGATTTCCACGAGTCTCTGAAACAGCTGCTCTGCCACTAAAGGTGCGAGTGCCGCCGTTGGCTCGTCGAGTATCAGGAGCTTTGGCTCAGCCGCAAGGGCTCTTCCAACTGCCAGCATTTGCCGTTCGCCTCCGCTGAGCAGACCCGCCCGCTGTCCGGATCTTGACTTGAGAATCGGGAAGAGCTCGACCACGAGCTCGCGCATCTTCCTCTTCTGCCGCTCGTCACGGACGGTAACCCCGCCGAGCTCGAGATTCTCGCTAACGGAGAGGTCAGGGAACACGTTCCCAAGCTGAGGAACGTATCCAAGTTTCAACTTCGCTATCTTCTCCGGTTTCCAGTTGGTGATATTCGTCCCTTCGAAGGTGATGGTTCCTTCGAAGATGTTGGTGAGCCCGAGTATCGACTTTACCAGAGTGCTCTTCCCTGAGCCGTTCGGCCCCACTATCGCGACGAAATCACCCGCGTCCACTTTGAACGATACGTCCTGAATTATTGCGAGCTTCCCATATCCAGACACCAGATTCTTGATTTCGAGCATCGCTGTCTTCCCTGTTGCTAGATGCCCAGGTAGGCCTCGGCCAGGCGTTTGTCTTTGACGATTGCTTCGGGCTTGTCTTCCATAATGATTTTCCCCTGGTGCATTACAAAGACGGTGTCCACGTGCTTGAACAGGACCTCGAGGCGGTGTTCTATTATGAAAAAGGTCGTCCCTCTTTCCTGCCTTTCATTCGTTATGCTCTGGAAGATGTCCTGGGCAAGCCTCGGGGCGACTCCCGCCGTCGGTTCATCCAACAAGAGCATCTTGGGGTCCTCCATCAGGGCGTTGGACAACTGAGCGAGTTTCATCTGTCCACCGGAAATCTCGCTGGTCAGCTTCCCGTAGAGCTTGTCGATCTCAAGCCGCGTCATCTGCTCCTTGGCCTTCTTCGCCAGCTCAAGTTCTTGGCCCTCCCACCTCCGGCGAAGAGGGGCGACGAAGGGTCGCTCACCTTTCTGACCCTGCGGGGCGACCATGGTGTTCTCCAGGACCGTCATTCCAGGGAACAGCCGTGGAGTCTGGAAGGTACGCCCCATGCCCAATTCGGACCTCTTGTGCGGCGGGAGCCCGTCGATCTGTTTCCCGTCAAACTCAATCGAGCCACCGGGATTCTTCTTCTCTGCCCCGGAGATCAGGTTGAAGAGGGTAGATTTGCCGCTTCCGTTCGGCCCGATCAGACCCGTTATGCTCCCCTTCTTCACCGATAGCGACACCCTTTCAACGGCCTTGACGCCGCCGAAAGACTTCGATATGTCCTCCACACGAAGAATCGACTCGTCGGTCAACTCGTGGCCTCTCCTCCTGCCTGCGGCGCTTCGGCTGATGGGCTGGACGGCTTGGCGTTCTTCTTCCCGAAATCGAAGAGGGTGTATGCCTTTGTCTTTACGCGGGTCTCTGGAAGTAACCCCTTCCGCCTAAACACAAGCAAAAGGAGCAGTATGACAGCTTCGATCATGTACCGTCCGTAGACAATCAGGTTAGAGTTGAGGCTCGGCAAATACGATTGCAGCGCTATGCCGGAAACCAGCGAGCCCCTGTCGAGCATTGTGACGACGAAGGCCCCAAGAAGCAGGCCACGATTGTTCGCGTAGCCCCCAAGTATCATCATCACCCATATGCCAAAGGTCAGTGCAGGAATGTAGTCTTCTGGGGTCGCGACGCCGATGTAGTAGACGTAGAGGGCGCCGGCGAGGCCTGCCATGATAGAGCCAAGCACCATGATTTGCTTTCGCGCCCTGCTCACGTCCTTCCCGAGCGACTCGGCCGCGACCTTGTCGTCCCGAACCGACTTGAGCAGTCTTCCGTAGGGCGAGTTACAGATTCTCTGAGCGAAGACAAAACACCCGATTGCCAACAAAACTATCACGGCTGCGTACAATCCCGTCGGGACTTCCACCTGGAGTGGACCGGCCGGCAGGTAGTTGCTCATCCAGTAGAAAGGCGTGGTAATTCCAGCGAGTCCGTTGAAGCCGCACCCGATCTCCGGGGTGTTCGTCACGACAATCCTGAACGTCTCCCCACCGACGAGCAGTATCATGGAAAGGAACCATTCTTCCTTGACCCTCAATGCTGGGTATGATGCAACAAGTCCCATTATCCCTCCAGCCAACATGGCAAAGCCGAGAGCAATCACCCAGACTGAAACGCTGATTGCTGGGTTGGCGAGAGCTATGCTCTCACGTGAGAGCAAAGATGAGATATCGCAAATGTTACCTACTGCCGCTCCTGAAAAAAATGGAAGAAGGTCGGCCGCTACGGTCGCCCCGACGACTCCGCCCAGACCGAAGAAGAGCACCTGCCCGAAGTTCGGTTGACCCGCGAAGCCGTACTCGAGGTTCAGGCTGATTCCGAGTATCGCGTAGATGCCGTAGAACGAAGCGAACGAAATTGCGAAACCGACGAAGTCGAACCTTGGAGCTGTAAGATATAGCAATCCCAACACTAAAGCGATGGCTACTG
>DATDGE010000101.1:0-5096 GCA_036522255.1 Nitrososphaerales archaeon
GTCAGAATCGCAGCGGCGTAGTTCTTGTAGGTCTCGGAGAAGTCGGCCACGAGCATGACCCTTTTTAGCCCGAGCCGTTCGTGGTCCACCGCTGCCTGGACCGCGAAACCCTTGTTCAGGATCTTCTCCTTGTACCTGTACCTGACCGACTCCTTGAACTGCCCCAGCCTGCGTGATATTTCAGGAACGTCAGGGCCCAGCTCGGTGAGAAGCTTCACCAATTGGACCGTTCTAGTGTTAACGTCTCCTTGCTCTCGCTGAACCAGGGTCATAGAGAGGCCCCTTCGAACACCACGTCAACACATACAAAGTTCGCATTTAAGCCATGTTGATTCTGAATCCATGATATATGCCCTGATAATTCATTTTTGCAAGACGAGCGGTTCAACTTCAATCTACGGACATTCGGACTTGAGATTTCGTAATAAGCCTTTTTGCCGTTTTCTGTGCACAATCCTAGAATTCATCGACGTTTCCTCCACTTTCCTCCTCTAGGTGCTCGCTTCAGCCATCGGAACGCCTAGGTGGACTGAGGCCCCGCTCTCACGCTTTTATCCGACAGACAGGCGGGGAGCGCAGTCAAGTTGTCCCTCAAAGACAGGAGGAAGGAGTACTCATGGCCCGAGACCAAAATCGACAAGGTAAGGTTGGACTCCGACATGAAGTCTTATTCTCTCAAGGATAACCTGAAGGTCAACGTTGTGTTCAGGGTAGTGGGGGGCTTGAGGGAAGCTTTCCACCCGGACGTCTGGACAGTCGCATGGGAGGACTTCGACAAGATCGTCAGGCTCACAATGAAGGTCTCTCTCGGTTTGCAGGGAGGCCTTCGCCAGCGCAAGATAGCTGAAATCAAGAAGGAGGTGAGGAGGGCGAGCTTCTACTGGAGCCGCGACCCTGACCTCCCGTACAGGATCTGGGCCATGATCATGCCCGAGGACGGCGGGCCTCCGAAGATTCCGCACAACGTAGAAGACGCGCAGTCCAAGATGTTGGACGTGGAAAAACAGTTCAGCATTCCCGCCACCGCGCTGGGACCTGGCAAACACAGGCTCGTCGCCGAAGCCTCGGCGCGGTGGGGGCGGAGAAGCTTCATAGAGAAAGGAGAGGTAGGCTCGAAGTCGAAACCTTTGCTGGTCGAAATAGGGTCCTAGACCCTAAGGATTATCTTCCCGAAGTGTTTGCTGCTCTCCATCTTCTTTTGGGCTTCCGCTGCTTCTGCCAAAGGGAAGACAGAATCTACCACCGACTTCAACTTTCCAGCTTTGAAGAGCTTGACGACTTCGAGTAGCTCCCCCATCCCGGCCATGAAGCTCCCGTAAATCGTGAGCTCTCTGTTGAATAAGTAACGAAGGTCCGTCGGGACTTCGGACCCGGTCGTCGCTCCGCAAAGTACGAGCCTCCCCCCCTTCGCCAGAGCCTTCACGCTCCTCTCCCAGGTTGCCTTCCCTACATGCTCCACTACGATGTCGACCCCCCGCTTCTCCGTGATCCTCTTGACCTCCGCCAGGACGTCCTGCTTGTAATGGTCGATGGTGTCGTCCGCCCCGAGCGCCCTCGCCCGTTTCAGTTTCTCTTCGTCCCCGGCTGTCGCGATCACGTGAGCCCCGTGCAACTTCGCCACTTGTATCGCCGCGGACCCGACCCCTGAATTCGCAGCCAATACCAGAACCACTTCCCCCGGGGCAACACGCGCCTTGGTCACGAGCATGTGGTAGGCCGTCTCGAAGACGAGCGGGAACGAAGCCGCTTCCTCGAATGTCATCCCCTCGGGCTTTTTGAGGAGGTGAGACCTTCGAACCCTCACCAATTCCGCGTAGCCTCCGTCGACCCCATACCCGATTATCGTGTAGTAGCGGCACTGGTTGTCCTTGCCCGTGAGGCACTTGTCGCACCTCCCGCACCCCATCCCCGGATTGACAATCACTTCGTCCCCTTTCCGCAACTCCTTCTCTTCCGGCGGGACCCATTCCACCACTCCGGCAATGTCGCTCCCGGAGATGTGCGGCAACGTGATCTCCACGTTGGGGAGCCCATCCCTCGCCCAGATGTCCAGATGATTGAGGGCACAGGCCTTTACCCTGACCAGAGCTTCGTCGGCGTTCGGCGCCGGGTCGGGGGCTTCCTCGTACTGCAGTACCTCGGGTCCTCCGTGTCTGTGGAAACGGACAGCCTTCATGGCCCGGCCGGGCGATCTGTTCTTCTTTTACTTTCTTCGAACACTTTCAACGAACCCTCTACCCATCGTTCAATCAAATGCATAATCAAGGTTATAAGACGAAAAAGAAGAATCGCTTGGCTCTCCTATGGCGCGATCGGTCTTCCGTGATGAGACCTTACTTCTTCAGGAGTATCTGCCGCACCAGATCCCTCATCGCGAGGCCCAGTTGAAGAAGCTCGAGCTCTACTTCCAGAGCGTGGCGCAGAACGCCTCCAAGGCGAGCCAGAACGCGATTATCACCGGCCCCGTGGGGAGCGGTAAAACTATGATCGCGAAGAAGCTCCTCTTCGAGTCTCTCCCGAGGAAGGCGTCGCTCTACGGGAACCTCGTCAAAGTGCTGCACGTCAACTGCAGGATAGACAGGACCCTCCAGGCCGTCATGGTGAAGGCTCTGAAATCCCTGGGGCAGAACTATCCCACACGCGGATACAGTTTCGAGGAGCTCCTGACCGCGCTCGTCGAGGACCTGAGGAGCAACCGGACGCACCTCGTCATCGCCTTCGACGAAGTCGATTCCCTGATACTCTCTGACCCCTCGTCGTTGTACACCATAACACGCCTGAGGGAAGTGTCGCCAGGAAGCCAGGTCCTCTCCTCCATCTTGATTTCGAAGACGACCGACTACCTGAAGAAGGTGGACCTCAGCACCCTGAGCTCGCTGCAGTGGAACGAGATTTCGCTCGACCACTACCCTTCGGAGCAGCTGGCCGACATCATAACCTCCAGGAGCGAGGCGTTCAACGACGGATGTCTGGACGAAGACAGCATACAGTTCGCCGCCGACGTAGCAGGCCAGTTCGGCGATGCCCGCTACGCCCTCGACCTGGTCTACAGGGCGGGGAAGCTGGCGGACGACTCCGAATCTCCGCGGGTGCTCCCCGAGCACATCAGGTCTGCCAAGGCTTCACTCCCCCCGCAGTTCAGGAAGGAGGAGCTGGTCTACCTCACGACCCATCAGAGGCTGTTGCTCATGGCCATCTCAGCCCTCCTGAAGAAAGGGGACTCGACCTATGTCACCATCGGCGAAGTGGAGAAGAGCTACTCTGCCCTCTGCGAAAGCCTGAACGTAACCGCCTACCATCACACCCAGGTGTGGAGCGACGTCAACGAGCTCTCCAGGAAAGGGATCATAGAAACGCAGCTCTCAGGCAAAGGGGTGAGGGGGAGGACGACGCTGATCGGGCTGTCCCTGGTCTCGGCGAAGGAGCTGATGGGGGAGCTCGAGAAGGGCATGGTGGCCGGCGTTAGAACTTGAGAGGCTGTTGTCCTCCTACGGGAGGACCAAGGTCTTGACAATAATGCTCGAAACAGGAGAGCTCAACATATCAGAGATAATGCGCAGGTCCGGGCTGTCCCACAGCGCGACGGCACGCCACCTCGAATACCTCAAGGGGTCGGGGATACTGACAGAAAAGCGCTTCAACAGAATAAGGATATTCCGGATTGACAACGGGAGCCCACTGGTCGGGGTCCTGACGAGGTTCTACTCAGACTGGAAGGAGACGGAGGAGGCCTTCCCCAGGCACTCCTACAACTGAAGTCTGGCAGTCCTGCCAGCTTCTTTGGCGACAAAAAGCGCATAGTTCTCCTCCAGGTCGAGGCTCTTGACGAGCTCCTCCCTGAACCGTTTGTCTCTGCAAAGCAGCAGTATGTACGGCAGGTCCTCGACCAATGCGCCCTTCTGGCTGATCCCCAGCCGCCTCCCCGCCAGCGAGGCTATGTCCTTGAGCTTCTTCGAATCATTCCAAATCCTCAGCTGCAGGGGCCAGGGGACTGCGTCCTGGGTGTACTCTGGGCCTCCGTCTCCGAGTGCATCCCACAGCCCTGAGGCGAGCATGGGGTCCAGGTACCTCAGGAGCCTCCAGTCTCTGCCTTTCATGATCCTCCCCATTAGAACGTCGGCCTTCGAAAGAACTTCGAGCGACGCAGCCTTCCTCTCCTCGTGCACCCTGGACCTCACCACCGCAGTGAAGACGTCCCTGATCTTGTCCCTGGGCTGTCCCGGATATGCCCTCAGAGCCTTCAGTGCTGTTTTCTGATCGCCCGCTTCGAAAAAGGCATTTACTGCCTGCGAAACCGTCATCTCCTCGTCCTTCTGCGCCGGCAGGCCAGACTGGAGGAAATTGATTGCCGACCTGATGTCGCCGTTCGCCGCGATTACGATCTTCGATAGCTCCTCCTTTCCCATCCGAATCCCTTCCATCTCCGCGATCTTCTCCAACCTGCCTTCAACGACTTCAGGCTCCGCCCTCCTGAACTCTATCTTGCTGGAAACGCTCCTCAGCTTCCTCACCTCGTCTGAGTCCGGGTCGTTCGCCGCCATGACGACCGGACTCTCGCTGCCGCGTACGGCCGACCTGATGAAGTCTATCGCTCCGTAGTCCGCCCTGCCGGCGAGCCCGTCCACCTCGTCCAGGAAGATCAGGGTACTCCCTCCGAAGAGGCTTGTGCTTGCAATGGCTTCCCCCATCTTCTTGGTGAGCTTCTCCTTCGTCCTGGAGTCACTGGCATTGAGCTCCACCAGCTGGAACCCCAGCATCTCCGCTGCCAGGTGCACGGTAGTCGTCTTCCCGGTCCCCGGAGGCCCCACCAGCAACGCCGCCCTGCCTCCATGCTTCCAATTCTTGAGCCAGAGCAGAAGCTTGGTCCTCCCTTCGACGTTGCCGACCACCTCATCCAGGCTGTCGGGCCTGTACTTGTCAGTCCACAATTAGAACGCTCCCCCGATGAACACCAGAAGCCCCACGGTCATCCCGGCCAGGGCGACCTTCTTCACTCTGTAGGCATTGGACGCGTCGTGCCTCAATAAGATCGCGATGGCAAGATAGGCGAACAATGCGTCGGGGATGAGCACACCAAACGTGTAGAGTGTGTTGGC
>DATDGE010000102.1:0-1881 GCA_036522255.1 Nitrososphaerales archaeon
AGAGAAGGACCAGGCCGATCATAATTGGACTTGGCCTTTTCAACGAAGGAGACGTCACCGAGTCCATGGACTCCGCAGGACGCCTTTCCAAGGGAAGAGACTAGGGCCCAACGGGTGTGGCGTTCCGTTTGATTCTGGTGCCTATGATCCCTGACGCGAGGCCAAGAATGGGTGGAAGAAACCCTCCTCCGACCAGAAGCTGCAGTATGGAGAGCCCAATCATCCACAGCCCGCTGTTCTTCCTTTCGACGAAGGCCACGGCCTTGAGCAGGATAAAGAGCGAGACGATGATCGCGAGTATTCCGGTATAGTAGAAGTTAGGGACGACCGTCATCGCCGGAAAACAAGCGTTCCCCTGGCAGGGTGGGCCTATCGCGTTGATGAGAATGCCCGTCGGGGCCGTGCTCCCCTGAAGAGTTTCATTGTAGCCGTGGAACGTACCTATCAGTCCGGCGGCGATTCCCAATATCGAGGCTGCGGCCTTTGTGACGCTGACCAACTGGTCCGCTTCGGCCCTGATAGACCTGGCCCCCATAATTATGCCTTCGTCCGTAAGATGGTGGCTACGGACTCAACGCTTCAGGCCCGTGAAGAAGACTTCGTCGCTCTCGACTCTGAACCCCTCTACCTTGGATAGGGGGCGAAGGGCCTCGGTCGCTTCTTTCCTGAAGACCTTCATTTCAGGAGATGGAATTTCTTCAACCTCGGAGCTCCAATCGAAGGAAACCCATTCGTCAACAAAAGTTCCGGCGTCCTTGTAGTCGATGACACGCTGGGTGACCGTGGCCTCCGCCTCGCCGTAACCAATGCTCCTGAGGGTGTCCAAGGTCACCATGGGCTCTCTGTATTTCTGGACCGCCTCTGACTGGAGGGCTGATGCCTCTCGAATGTCGCTCAGCTTCTTGCTCGGGGTCGTCGTCTTGTAGTCCTCGAAGATCCTGGTGATTACCTGGTACGCAAGCGGGTCGGAGGGCCCGCCGTGGTTGTAGGTCAGCCTTCCCCCGGGCTTCAACACCCTGTGACACTCGGCAAGTGTCGCCTCGTAGTCCATGCAGCAGCACAGAGAGTAATTCCCGACCACCGAATCGAACGAATCGTCTGGAAGTTTGATTTCCTCCATCGGCATTTGCTTGAACTCGACGTTGCCGGAACCCTTGTCCTTGGCTTTGCGCATGGCTATTTGGAGCATCTCGGGCTGGGCATCGATGCCGACCACACGGCCCTTCCGACCAACGAGACGGCCTAGACGCATGGCCACCTCCCCGGTCCCTGTGCCTACGTCCAGGGCCCTTGAGCCTTCGGCAATTCGAGCCCTTTGGACGAGCGAGTCGTAGACCCCCTGCCAGAGTGGGACGATCGTCGATTCGAAGAACCCTGCGTGTTTGCCAAAAAGCTCGCAGTTAACCAGGCAGGCTTTCTCCGGGTCCAACAAACTTCATCTTTCGAGCGCTCGTTCTTAAGCCTGACATCCGCTGGTTCAATAGTGTCTCATCTCACAATCGCAAAATCAAAGAACGGATGAGACACAGGTCGTTCGCGTCATTGGGACTATTAACCACCAAGGAAATGAAGAGGATGGGTGAAGTGAGATTGATGCTTAATATGAGGTGGCTGGCTGTCGCCGCAGTAGGTCTGATCGTCGTGGCCGGGGCGGCCATATACCTGCCCTCTGTGCTTCAGCCCTCGACAACCGGCGGCTCCTCGACAACCATCACTTCGACGACTTTCACGACTTGCACTACGACTGGTTCTTTCTCTTATTCGCCGAACAACCCTGTCAAGATAGACGACGTGCGGGCCACGGTGTACCAGGGTACGGGCAGTGAGAGGATAGTCACCTTCACCGTTTTGTTCGAGAACGCAGGCACCTCCCCGGTCTAC
>DATDGE010000103.1:0-1975 GCA_036522255.1 Nitrososphaerales archaeon
AGCGACATCAACCTACAACTCCTCGCGCTATGGATACATGTACCTGACGGCCGACTCAGGTTGTTATTCGAGCCACGGCCCCGCGGGTCAGTGGTCACCGTCTCCTTGCTTCGGCCCCAGATCCGACGCCGTCGTGTTCAACTGCTTGGGGGCTGCGGCAACATCGCAGGGGTGCACACAGAGATTTTACTACAAAGGCAATCCGAGCGCAAGCTTTGTTGCGACGGTTTGGTTCCCATTCTACAATTCTACAGCGAATTCAGAGGGATACAACTGCAGAGTAGGACTATTTTCTGATTATGCCTACGAGGACTGCATGACCATTAACTCAACAGCTTTCATCGTCGGTCAGCCTAGGCCCCCGCCACCATAGCTCGAACACATCCCTGCAAACAATCACGTTCCTCTGGAACGGCTGACTACTTAACGGCGGTCGGAAATTTTGGTTATCCACGCGTAGTATTGTTAAATAATGCCACCAGATGACCGGTCATTCACATGAACGTAAAGGACTTGCGAGACGGTATGAGAAGGGTCGATGCGGAAGGAGAGATCGCGGAGATGCAGGAGCCCCGGACGGTAAACCTGAGGACCGGGGGCGAGGCGAGAGTGGCAGACTGCATGCTGAAGGACGACAGCGGACAGATCAAGCTGTCTCTCTGGGATGACCAGATTGACATGGTCAAGCAGGGCTCCAAGGTCAAAGTGACCAACGGTTACACGAACAGCTTCCGCGGTGAGCTTCGCCTGAACGTAGGAAAGTATGGGAAACTCGACGTTGTACAGGCGTAGAACCATTCTTTTCATCCAATCACAGTCAATCGAGTTCAGGCAAGGACCGATCTCGAAGTCCTCGAAAGCTGAAAGGTTCTAAAACCACGTAAGGGGTGCAGTTTCGCAGGTCGCCATTGGGAACTGGGGGTCTTTTCCTGAGGAAGCTGAGGGCCATGGTCGCGGATGATCCGACCGGGTTCGTGTGGGTGGAAAGGGGCAGGTTGGCGGGTTCAGGCTACCCCGTGTCCAGAGGTCAGTTGAAGTGGTTGATTGGTCAAGGTGTCAGCTCGATTCTCACTCTGACCATGGTCCCGCTTCCGAAGGAACTCGTAGAGGGTCTGCCTGTGGAGGTAGGGCACATCCCCATGGAGGACCATCGTGCACCTGACGTCGAGGTTCTGGACAGGGGAGCGAACTTCATAATTGAAAAATTGAAGGCGGACAAGACAGTCCTGGTTCATTGTCTTGCAGGTGAAGGGAGGACGGGATGCGTCTTGGCGGCCTATCTCATATCGACGAGGAAGATAGGCGGAGACGCGGCAATTGCCATCCTCAGGGCCATCAAGCCGAGTTTCGTTGAGTTTCGTCAGGAAGCGGCTGTACGCAGCTATGGGGAAGTGGTCGAACGACGCACATCCAGAACTTGAGTCTGGAGAAGATGTTTTGAGCCTCGAGGTGGCCCGATGGTCGAAGCGCTGACACCTGACTACAAACTCCCGCGGGACACCTTCAAGATTGTGACGGTGGGAAGGAACTCGGGTCTGCCCCACATTGTGAGGGTCAGATACGTCCAGGTCGGCGCTGACCTCTTCTCACTGGGCGGGAGCGGAGAGTCGGACTGGGTGAAGAATGTCAGGCGCAACGGTGAGGTGAGGATGAGGACAGAAACGCTGTCGTACGCGGCGAGGGGGGAGGTCTCCGAGAAGGACAGAGAAATGGTTGTGGGCTTGTTCGAAAGGAAGTATGGGAAAAGCCTCGTGGCCCAGTGGTATGGAGGACGGTCCGTCTGCGTCAAGCTTGTCCCCGTCGGCGCGCCCGAAGCGACTAGGAAGGCGAAAGGGGAAGGGGATGCGTCAAAGACCTTCTCGAATTGGCGAACTGAAGGCAGAGGGTACTACGGGGAGGTGGCAATGGCTTTCGACTCTGCGTCGGAAGAATACGACGTCACCATAGGTAGGAATTTCATCAACACTTTGATCAG
>DATDGE010000104.1:0-1991 GCA_036522255.1 Nitrososphaerales archaeon
CGTCAGTCCCCCGGAAGCAGCTCGACTCGATAATCGCCGAGTTCACGGGAGAGATCTTCCAGAGGCCCCCTCAGCGCTCCTCGGTCAGCAGGCGGACGAGGAGCAGGACTGTCCACGAGCTTGAAATCACCGAGGCGGCCGGAAACCTGTACCTCTTCAGATGCCTCTGCCAGTCGGGGACATATATCCGAAAGTTGGTTTACGACATTGGCGAAGTACTGGGGGTCGGCGCCACGATGGTGGAACTCCGTCGGACCCGGGTCGGCCCGCTGTCTGAGGCAGGCGGACTCATTACTCTTCATCAGCTCAATGACGCCATGTACAGGCTCAAGAGTGGCGACGATGCCCTACTCAGAAATCTCGTCCGTCCGATGGAGGAAGCGCTGGGCAACATCCCAAGGATTGTGGTTCGTGATTCAGCCGTCGATGCAATTTGTCATGGGGCTCGCATTGGGATTCCCGGGATACTCTCCCTTTCCGATGGGATCAAGAAGGACGACACGATTGTTCTGATGAGCTCGAAGTTGGAGCTCGTGGCAATTGGGAAGGCTCTCCTCTCCTCCGACGAGATACGGTCGCATCAGAAGGGGCTCGCCTCGACCACAGAACGTGTCATCATGACCCCGGGGACTTATCCCAAACTCTGGAAGAGTCATTCAACGAAGAAGAAGAAGGCAAAACAAACAACGCCCTAAAATCGTCCACAAATCGATGTCCAGTCGAAATTGGTCGGTAGAGGTTTTAAGCCTCGGGATTTCGGCACGGTCGCCGGGGTCGCCTAATCTGGTAGGGCGCAGATCATATTCGCGCAAGCCTGGAAGCCCACAGGCCAGCCAGCCTGTCGTGGGAAACCGCGTTGTGGGTTCAAATCCCACTCCCGGCGCTCCTTGATTCCACAAACACTATAAAGCGAAGATGAAAGCCGAAGTCAAGTGAAGGGTTCCGCTCCCGACCTGAGGGTCGGCCTCACTTTTGACGACGTCCTCCTTGTCCCAAAGCTCTCCGACGTAAAGTCAAGGAAAGAAGCAGACACAGTCACGAGGTTTTCGCGCCGGATCAAGTTGACCATCCCTGTTGTCAGCGCCAATATGGACACAGTTACAGAGTCCTCCATGGCCATAGCCATGGCCCGTCTCGGGGGCATAGGGGTCATCCACAGGTTCCTCTCCCTGGAAGAGGAGGTGGCCGAAGTCCTCAAGGTGAAAAGGTCAGAGGGAGTCGTTATCGAAGACCCGATTACACTCGGTCCCGACGGGACCGTCAGAGAGGCCTGGGACATCATCAGGGAACGCGACATCGGGGGAATCGTCGTGGTCGGCAGGGACCGAAGGGTCCTGGGACTCCTGACAAGACGGGACATCACCCTGGAAGATGACATGGACATGAAAGTAAAAACTGTCATGACTCCAAGGAGAGAATTGATCACCGCCCACAAGGGAGTGACACTCGAGCAGGCAAGAAAGATCCTTCACGAGACCAAAGTCGAGAAGCTCCCACTGGTCGACAGGAACGGGAAGCTTGCGGGCCTGATAACGTCCAAGGACATCATGAAGAGGAGGCAGTTTCCTTCGGCGACCAAGGATGCGAAGGGCAGGCTAAGGGTGGCAGCGGCCGTGGGCGTTAAGGGGGACCATATGGCACGATCTCGCAGGCTCCTGGATGCCGGAGCCGATGCCCTTGTCGTGGACATCGCCCATGGCCACTCATCCTACGCCATCGACACGGTGAGACAAATCAAGAAAGAACTTGGAGACGTGGAGGTCGTAGCAGGGAATGTGGCTACGGCGAAAGGCGCCCTGGACCTGATAAGAGCGGGTGCCGACGCGGTCAAGGTTGGGGTAGGCTCCGGAAGCATCTGCGTCACCAGGGTCGTCACGGGGTCCGGTGTTCCTCAACTGACCGCCATAATAGACAGCTCTGCCGGGGCCGCGGACAGCGATGTCCCGATAATCGGCGACGGCGGCATAAGGAACCCGGGAGATGTCACCAAG
>DATDGE010000105.1:0-1629 GCA_036522255.1 Nitrososphaerales archaeon
GCCTCCTGAATGGAATGACGAACTCGAAGAACGACTTTACAACATCGTTGGGGGGCTATCCCGCCTCGGCTTCCAGTCAGACGCGTACTATCGCGTGAAAGACTTCCGGCAGCAGGTCTCGATTATCCCGTTGTCGGCCCGGACCCACGCAGGAATACCAGAGATGCTTGCCATGCTGATCGGACTCGCCCAGCAGTTCCTCAAGGGGAAGCTGGAGTCGGCCGAGTCAAAAGACAAGGCCGCCCGAGGGATTATTCTCGAGTTGCAGGAAGAGGTCGGCATAGGAGAGACCGACAACGTAATTCTCACCGAGGGAACCCTTAGCGTGGGCGATTCGATAGGCCTCGTCAAGAGGGACGGAGCCTTCAAGTCAAAGGTCAAGGCGCTCTTCATGCCGAGGCCACTGGACGAAATGCGCGACCCGCGCGACAAGTTCACCTCTGTCGATACGGTATACGCAGCAGCCGGGGTGAAGCTTGTCTCTGCCGACCTCGCGGGGGTGGTGCCGGGCACGACTGTGGCCTCCTTCAGGACCGAGCAGCAGTTCCGCTCGTTGAAGGCCGAGATGGAGAAAGAACTCTCCAGCATAGTCGTGAAGACCGACAACATGGGTGTAATCGTGAAAGCGGGGAGCATAGGTGGTCTGGAGGCCCTCCTCAGAATGCTGGAAGAGAGGGGCATCCCCGTCCGCCAGGCTGACATAGGGGAAATCTCGAAGAACGACATAGTCGACGCTCAGGTAGTCGGGGACCACGACCCGTACCTGGGAGCGATCCTGGGATTCGACTCGAAGGTCCTCCCCGAAGCCAAGGAACATGTCGGAACGAGCCCGATTTTCGTTTCAGGGATCATATACGAGGTCATCGACAACTACGTCAACTGGGCAGCAGCGAAGAGGGACGCGGACGAAAAAGCAGCCCTTTCGAACCTCACCCGGCCAGCCAAACTGAAAGCAATGCCAGGAATGTTCTTCAGGCGCAACGACCCCGCAGTATTCGGTGTCGAGGTAGTGGTTGGAAGGCTTCGGCCCAAAGTGAAGTTGATGTCGGCAGAGGGGATAGAACTGGGCACAGTCGAGCAGGTGCAGGATCAGGGAAAGGTCCTGAACGAGGCGAAGCAGGGAGATAAGGTGGCGATTTCAGTTGACGGGCCAACGCTCGGCCGCCAGGTAAGAGAGAACGACACCATCTACACGATGCCGCGAAGCCACGAAGCGAAACTCCTCCGGACGAAACTGTCGGCGTCGCTGACCGCAGAAGAACATGAGGTCCTTGACGACATAATCAGAATCAAATCAGCGGCTGACCCCCTGTTCGGCTTCTAGGTTTATATCCACCACAGATTCGCAAGCGTTCAATTGCCTGCATTCAAACTGGTCGTGTCCGACCCGAAGACCGGCAAGTCACAGGCGCACGAGGTGAAGGACGCGAGCGCCCAGCTCCTCGTCGGCCAGAAGATAGGTGACGTCATCGATGCAGTCTCGATCGGACTCTCGGGAAAGATAATGATCACCGGAGGGAGCGACAAGGCTGGCTTCCCCATGAGGAGAGACACTCTCGGCGGGGGGAAGAACTACGTTCTCATGACCCGGGGAGTGGGATATCGGACGAAGGAGGAAGGGTCGAAGAA
>DATDGE010000106.1:0-3347 GCA_036522255.1 Nitrososphaerales archaeon
TATCACGACGGAAGCGTATTCCATTTTCTTCTCGTTGGCGAGCACCACCTCCGGGACTCCTGTCATCCCCACCACATCGCCTCCCAGAATCTTGTACATCTTGATCTCCGCCGCTGTCTCGAACCTCGGCCCTTCAGCGCACACGTAGACAAGGTGGGACCGGACTTCGACCCCAAATTTCTTTGCAGCAACCGCGAGCTCCAGGTTCAGACGCCTGCTGTACGGGTAAGTCATGTCTGTGTGGACCACTCTCTCTTCAAAGAATGTAGTCTGCCTCCTCTTTGTGAAGTCGAGGAATTGTTCTATCAGGCCTATCTCCCCGACGTGGAACCCCTGGTTCATCGAGCCGACCGCGCTCGTCGCGATTACTTCTTTGACGCCAAGCTGCTCGAGGGCAGCGATGTTCGCCCTGTAGTTGATTCCATGGGGCGGAGACTTGTGCGCTGCCCCATGTCTGGGTATGACATAGTAGTCGTCCTTTTCGTGTTTGAACACGACCGCCAGGCCGAACCTTGTCCTGACCGTCTTCGGCCTGCTGAGGTCGAAGTGCTCTGAGACCCCCGTCCCAGTGATTACTCCGACCGAGCCTGTGCCTCTAGTCATACCTGGCGATGGTGTAGATTTCGTAGCCCGAGAGCTTCTTCCTCCCTTTCAAACGGGCCAGCTCGGTGACAAATGCAAATCCAACCACCTTCCCTCCCATCCTCTCCGTCAAGGTCGCCGCGGCCTTCGAGGTCCCCCCCGTGGCGAGCAGGTCGTCGACGACGAGGACCCTCTCTCCCTTCGAAATCGCGTCGGTGTGAATCTCGAGCCCCTGCCTCCCATACTCGAGCTCATAGTTCACGCTCACCTTGGTCGCCGGGAGCTTCCCCACCTTCCTGGCAGGGACGAACCCGATCCCAAGCCTGTCAGCGAGCGGGGCACCGACTATGAATCCTCTCGCCTCGATGCCGACTATCTTGTCCAGCTTCTCCCCCTTCCACCTCTTTGCCAGGGCATCCGTGACCCTTCGCGTAAGCTTCCCGTTCTTCCAAAGTGTAGTCAGGTCCTTGAACGGAATCCCCTTCTTCGGATAATCGGGGATCGTCCTTATGGCGCGCTTTACGTCCTGTTCCAGGGTCCGCATCAGGCGCTCAACCTTGCATGCTTCAGTGCCGAGCCACAATCGCACTTGCGTTCTTCGGGGAGCCGCTTCACAAGCTCGACGATCAGTTTCCTAAGATTCTCTATGTTCTTGTTGAAGACACTGATCACATCTTCGTGGGAGACCGGGGTGATGGTCGGGTCCCCTTCGAGCCCAGCGTCGTAGTCGGTCACAACGGAGATGTTCAGGTAGCAGAGCTCCTGCTCCCTCGCAAGCACTACCTCCGGGTACTGTGTCATGTTGATGACGTCCCACCCCTGTTTTGTGAAGAACCTGCTTTCACCCTTCGTCGAGAACCTCGGCCCCTGAATCACGACGACAGTCCCGGCCCTGTGGTACTTGAGCCCAAGGTCCAACGCAGCCTCCGCTGCAGCCGTCCGCATCTGTGGGCAATACGGTTCAGCCGTGCTGACGTGTGTCGTTTCCGGGCCGTCGTAGAATGTGTCCTTCCTTCCTGAGGTGAAATTCACGAACTGGTCGCAGAAGACGAGGTCCCCCGGCTTTACCGTCGCTTTCAGGCTCCCGACAGCGTTTGGCGCCAGGATCCGACCGACACCTAGCTTCTTGAAGGCGTAGACATTCGCCCTGTAGGGAATCATGTGCGGCGGATACTGGTGGTGGACCCCGTGTCTGGGCAGAAAAGCCACCCTCCTTCCGGCGATTTCTGAGAGAGTGACCGTCGCGCTCGGCCTCCCATAGGGGGTTCGCAGCGCGATCCCCCGCGCCGTCTTCGAAAATTTGTAGAATCCGGAGCCGCCAAAGACGCCGAAATCGGCCCTCGGCTTCACGGTGCGCCCCCCGCGGTTTCCGATTTAATCTTTTGACTTACCCGAACATCTCATCGCCCCTCAGAAGGGTTGAAATACCCAAAATCGAAAAATTCCTCCTATGACCCGCTCATACGAAGAACTGCTTTCAAGGGCCAGGGCAGGCCTCGACAAGGACGCCAAGAAGTCGGGAGCCCTTCGTCTTGAGCTCCCTGAACCAGACGTGATCTGGGTGGGAAACAAGACAATATTCCGCAACTACGCCGAGTTCCCCAAGCTCCTTCGCAGGGAGTCCGGTAGGGTGCTCATGTACCTCGCCAAGGAGCTGGCCACCGCCGCTTCCCTTGACGGAGACCGCGCGATCTTCATCGGCCGCAAGGACAGAGACTCATTCTCCCAGCTCCTCCAGCGCTACGTCAAGGACGGAGTGATCTGCCCGGTCTGCGGGAGCCCGGACACCCGCCTTGAAAAAGACAAGCGGATGTGGTTCATGGTGTGCGAAGCCTGCGGGGCAAGGTCGGTCGCTAAAGTTGCCTAGCAACAATGGCAAAGGATACTCCGTCAGGACGACGGAGTTCAAAGGGACGATTCTCGTCAACATGTGCGACGAAGAGCTCGTGGGCAGGATCGTAGAGGAGGGGAAGCTGAAGGTCAACCTCTCCAAGGATTTCTATTCCGGCGAGGTCGTCGACAAGGGCGAGGCTCTACGACTCATTCGCACCTGCTCCATCGTGAACCTAGCCGGCTCCAGGTCCGTCTCTTTGGCCGTGGACAACAACGTGGGAGCGCCCGAGGCGATACGCGAGATAGAAGAAGTTCCCTTCCTTATGATATACAAGTTTTCACGCTAGCTGGATTCGCCGAACTTTTTCAGAACATCCTTCTGATGGTCACTCAAGGTCCTCGGGATCTCGACGTTCACCCTGACGTATTCGTCTCCCTTCCCCCATCCCCCATATTTCGGGAGGCCCTTCCCCTTGACCTTGAACACCGTCCCGGGCTGTGTCCCATGCGGGACCGATACCTTCACGTCACCGTATAATGTCGGAATCGTCAGCTCCGCTCCCAGCGTTGCCTGGACCACGCCTACCTTAGACTCAAGATAGATGTCGCTTTCCTGCCTGGAGAACACCCTGTGCGGGGCCACGTTGACCACAACATACAGGTCTCCAGGTGGGACTCCGCTCTCTCCGGCGTTGCCCTCCCCCCTTAGTCTGAGCGTGTGACCGTCTTCTACCCCGCCTGGTATCATGACCCTTATCCTCCTCGTCTTCGGGATCGTCCCGCTGCCACGACATTCCTTGCAGGGCGAATCAATCAGGGAGCCCTTACCTCCGCAGTTGTTGCAAACGGTGATCCTGACGAGCCGGGCGAACCCGGCCGACTGGACCTTCTGCACCTGCCCAGTCCCGCCGCACATCCCACACCGGCTTGGC
>DATDGE010000107.1:0-5743 GCA_036522255.1 Nitrososphaerales archaeon
CAAGTCAAACCCCTGCTATTGAGCAAGGAGCTGCCTGATCCTGATCAACGAAAGGCAGAATCTCTGTCTATATCCAAGTCCAAGTCGCAGTCAAAGTCAAAGTCAAAGTCAAAGTCAGAGTCCAAGTCCAAGTCCAAGTCCAAGTCCAAGCCGGTTTATGATAAACCACCGCCAGTATCGATCGTGGGCCCTGCCGCCTTCGCTCGCCTCTGCAATCGACCCGACGTCGAACTCTTCACGATGTCCTTTCTCCCGCTAGCCCAGGAACTCGCCAGTGTCAACGTACAACCAGAGGTCGGGGCCCAAGACCCCGACCTATCGCTGATACCTCCCGAATACCACGAGTTTGCGACGCTATTCAGCGATACCGAAGCCGACAAGCTGCCCCCGCATCGTCCCTACGATCATAGTATCCCCATGGAGCCGGGGAGCACTCCACCCTTCGGATCTATCTACTCCATGTCCCCTGCAGAACTCGAGATCCTACGGAAATACTGTGATGCCAAGTTGCGGTCCGGGTTCATTCGCCACTCTCAGTCGCCTTGCGGGGCACCTATCCTATTCGTAAAGAAGCCTGACGGAACACTACGCCTGTGTGTGGATTATCGTGGTCTAAATAAGATCACGACGAAGAATCGGTACCCACTTCCACTAATTGGAGAACTACTGGACCGGATCTCTCGTGCCAAGTTCTTCACAAAGTTTGATATACGTGACGGCTATCATCGCCTCCGTATGGCTGCTGGGGAAGAATGGAAAACGGCGTTTCGTTGTCGCTATGGGTTGTTCGAGTATACGGTTATGCCATTTGGGCTATGCAATGCCCCTGGCACGTTCCAGCATTATATGAACGACACCTTCCGCGAGTTCCTCGACAAGTTCCTCATCGTATACCTGGACGATATGCTGATTTTCTCTGATACTCTGGAGGAGCACAAGAAGCACGTACGGAGGGTATTAGAAAAGCTACAGGAAGCAGAACTGTTCCTGAAGCCGAGTAAATGCCAATTTCACGTGCAAGAAGTGGGCTTCCTGGGATACATTGTGGGGCCCAATGGAATACAGATGGACCCGGCAAAGCTCAGCGCAATCTCGACCTGGCCAGCTCCCAAGTCGGTACACGAAGTTCGTGTCTTCCTTGGCCTGGCTAACTTCTACCGCCGGTTCATTGAGAACTTCAGTAAAATCGCCTCGCCGATCACAGCTCTGCTCAAGAAGCACCGCAAGTTCCACTGGGATTCGACGGCGCAAGCAGCCTTCGAGCAGCTCAAGGTCGCCTTTACTTCAGCCCCCATCCTACGTCATTTCGACCCAGCTCTCCCCACCGTTGTCGAAGCAGACGCGTCTGATTATGCCCTTGGAGCAGTCGTCTCCCAACAAGACCCAGTGGACGGAGTACTCCACCCCATCACGTTCCACAGTCGCAAGTTCAATCCGGCAGAGCAGAACTACGAGATCTACGATAAGGAGATGCTCGCCATAGTGGAGGTACTGGATCAGTACCGGCATTACTTTGAGGGTTTGGGCCAGAAGATCACGGTGTATTCAGACCACCGTAACCTATTGTGGTTCACAGAAACCAAGGTTTATAATCGCCGACAGGCCCGATGGGCGGAGAAGCTGGCGCGCTACGATTTCGTCATCATATTCAGACCTGGCAAGCAAGGAGGGAAGCCGGATGCCCTTTCGCGACGTCCGGACTATACCCAGGGAGACAACTCGGCGGCGCGCACCCTGACCTTCCTAAAGCCCCATCAAGTCGATACCTTCTCCCTAAACAATGCCGTCATAGGGTCCGTAGGAACCGACGTGGGGCTTGCGAACTCGATTCGTGCGCACCTGGAGCAAGATGAGTATATCCGCACATATCTACCGTACCTGCAGGACCCAGCGAGACCCCGCGATGTGGATATCGCGGAGTTCTTGGAGAATTACTCGCTGTCTCCCGAGGGATTGGTGCTCAAGGAGGGGCTGGTATACGTCCCCGCCGTCGACGAGATCAAAGTGAAGATTCTGCAGGAACATCATGATGCAAGGACGGCTGGGCACCTGGGGCAGAAGAATACCCTGGAACGCGTCTCCCGTGACTATTATTGGCCACGAATGCGGCAGTTCGTCAACGAATTCGTCAGTACCTGCGAGACCTGCGCCCGCAACAAGGTCCCCCGCCACCGTCCACATGGACTATTGCAGCCGCTGCCTATTCCCACGAGCGCATGGCAGTCGGTATCCATGGACCTCATCGTTGAACTACCGCCCTCGAATGGCTTCGACGCGATCTTTGTCTGTGTGGATCGCCTCACCAAGATGGCCCACTTTATCCCCACGACTTCTAACGTCACCGCGGAGCAAGCAGCAGCGCTCTATACCCAGCAGGTGTTCCGGCTGCATGGGTTGCCGGGGGATATCGTCTCCGACCGAGGGGTCCAATTTACGTCGCGGTTCACACGTCGCCTTTTGGAGCTGTGCGACATCAAAGGGAATAGGTCCACGGCATATCACCCCCAATCAGACGGACAGACCGAGCGAACGAATCAGACCTTGGAGCAGTACCTCCGTATTTACTGTGACTACCAACAGGACGACTGGCAGGAGCTCCTGGCCTTCTCCGAATTCGTCTACAACAACACGCAGAGCTCCTCGACACGGCTCACTCCCTTCTTCGCGAACTACGGCTATCACCCCCGCTGTAATCTTCGAGTTCAAGCCCCCACGGAGTCAGTTAACCCAACCGCCGAGGCCTTAGTCGGACACTTCCGCCAGCTACATGAGGCGCTGCGACGGAACTTGCAGAGCGCCCAGGAGAAGTACAAGGAGTACCACGATCGAAATGCGCTGCCTCCGCCCAAGTTTAAGGTGGGGGATAAGGTGTGGTTAAGCCGTAGAAACATCCGCACCACCAGGCCGTCTCAGAAACTTGACTTCAAGCGTCTTGGTCCATTCCCAATAGAGGAAGTGGTAGGCACGGGGAGTCTAGCTTATCGGCTGAAGCTACCACCTCGGCTGCGTGTCCACCCCGTCTTCCATGTATCGTTACTGGAACCATATCGTGAGAATCAATTGCCGGGGCGTGTTCAGGCACCTGCACCGCCGGTGGAAGTGGAAGGGGAACTAGAGTTTGAGGTTCAGGAGGTATTGGATTCGAAGGTTAGTCGGGGGAAGTTGAGGTACCTTGTGGAGTGGAAGGGATACGGCCCGGACGAGAGAACCTGGGAACCCGCAGGGAATGTGCAGAATGCCACCGAGCTCGTCGCGTCGTTTCACCAGCGATATCCAAACCGTCCTTCGTCTGCAGATCTACCGACACGTGTCCAGCGTCGACCGCGAGCCAGGGCCTCTCAGGAGCGAGGCCGTGAGGAGGAACCTACTGTCATGAATAGGAATGTTAGGGGGTCAGGTAGGGGGGCACCCCCGTAGATCAGTGGGTGGGTGCGCACCCCTGGAGGTGAGTGGGGAATTCAGGGATAAAGCCTCAGGAGATCTTGTTTGTCAGTGGCTTTGTGCTGGGGAATTTGGAATAAAACCAGCGAGAGTGACACGTAGCACTTCAGTTAGCAACATCAACATCACCGCATTCTTTGCTGAGCAGCCTGTGGACGCCCTAGAACTCCGTTCTTGACAGTTTGCTAACTCCTACAATCCACCCGCTGCTACTACTCCATATTCACTCGTCGCACTGCATTCCTCAAGCTACTCACTCGCTTCCATCGATTCCTTCACTTCAGCTCTCGACACCGAAGACATCATCATGTCCACTGCCCCCAATAATCCCCCTCCAGACGACAATACACCAATCGTCTTCACTCAGGGGATGTGGGAGGACATGTCCTCACAATTCTCCTATCTGAAAAGCCTCGTTGCCGACCTTCAACTCGATAAGGAAAATTTAGAGAAAGCACATGCCGACGAGAAGGAGAGGGTGAATACCCTCGAAATCACCGTCCTCGAATGCGTTGCCCGGATTCAACAACTCGAAGCGAAGCCCACGACCTTGTCCAGACCTTACGAGCCCAAGATCGCGGACCCACCCATGTTCATGGGTGAACGGAAGGCAATTCTGCCTTTCCTCGCCAAGTGTCGGTTGAAATTCTCGGGACAACCCTCCATGTTCCCGACAGAACAGGCAAAGGTGATCTACGCCGGTTCTCGCCTTGAAGGCCCCCCCTTTTCTTGGTTTACACCACTCAACAACCGCCTGAACGATCCGGAAGCAACCACCCCACTGGAACTCGCTACCTTCGATGCCTTTGCCAAAGCCTTAACCACATTATACGGCGACCCTCACCTCACATTGACGGCAGAACGGGAAATGCGTGCCCTCAGACACACGGATACCGTCGCAATCTACATCGCCAAGTTCGAAGAACACCGACAATACCTATCCTGGAACGACGAGGCCCTGCGGGACCAGTTTTATCTCGGCTTGAAAGACCGCATCAAAGATTCAATGGCCCACCTAGATCGCCCTCAGACCCTCACTGCCATGAAAGAGATAGCCCTCCGCCTAGACGCCAGGCTCAACGCGCGCTGGGAAGAAAGACAGTCGGCCAAGAACACCAATAACCCTGGCTCTCAATCATCACGTACCCCCTGGAGCAACCGCGCGTCAAACCCATCGTCCTCGGCCCAAGCAACCCCTTCCGGTAGGGCAACAACACTTCCAGCCTCGTCCACTGGTACCTCTACGATTCCCACGCCGACGAATCAGTCGACGACGACATCCTCGACCCCGAGGCAGAACTTCCCTACCCATACTCCTGATGGCACCGTCCCTATGGAACTCGGTTCGCGCGGCTGGCAACTCACAAATGCGGAGAAACAAAGGCGACGCAGTAACAATCTATGCCTGTACTGTGCAGACCCAGGCCACCGCGCTTTTGCATGCCCTTCAGCCCCACCGATGAGAACTATGGCTCCTACTCCTAGTGTTCCCCGGTTCCAACGCCAAGCCTTCATGAACATTGATATCTCTCACCCATCCACGATTATCCCGACTCCCTCGCCCTCGGCAATGTCGGTAATCAGTCAAGATACGCCGTCGGAAAACTCCTACACCCGAGAGTGACCCTGGGGCCCTCTCTGGGTGGCTCACAGAATACTCCGCCCCCACCTGTCTGTCTAAACTCTGCGTTTGCGTCCCCGAATCGATTTGAATCCCTCGCTACACCGCCGGAATATCGGCCACTCCAATACATAGATGTTGATTTCAGGGAACCTCAGTCGGAAGAATGGAAGTCGACCAGAGCATTGTTGGACAATGGAGGTCAAGGTAGCTTTGTTAATGACAAATTGTCCACTCGCTGCCAGCTTCCACGTCTCACAAAACCACATCCCATTTCCTTGATCCTTGCCGACGGTCGCCCCTCCAAGGGCGGCAATATCAATCACTACGCACCCATTACACTCCGTACTGCGGACCACGAAGAAGAGCTCAGTCTTGACATCGCTCCCACCACACACGACATAGTCCTGGGGATGCCGTGGTTCGAGAAGCACGATCCCGAAATCCGTTATGGTCGAAATACCCTAACTTTCAATTCACGCTTTTGCCGAGTTAATTGCGCACACTACGGTAAAACGGTTCCGATACATCGGGAACCAAGCCCTACAGAGGCACAATATAACAACCTTGAGGAGGAAAGGAGAGATGAGAGAGATGAATCTAGGAAGGTTTTGCCCTCAAGGAACCTGAGTGAAGTCTCTCGCCCCCAGGTACAAAGGAAACCCCCTTTTACAAACACTG
>DATDGE010000108.1:0-1720 GCA_036522255.1 Nitrososphaerales archaeon
CGGAGGCCAGTTCTCCTCTCCTCCCTGTGGTCAAGTCCAGGACTTCGAATCCCACTCGAGACCCCTTTGACCGGAGCTCGTACGTAGTGCAACCGCCGACAATCACGCCGGCGCTCTTCAGGCGCATGATTACCTTCGAGACGAGTGTCGATTTTCCGACGCCAGGAGTGCCAGTCACCAGCCAGATTCCGCCCAAAGCGGACACCTTTCCGTTGGGGAGTACATGAATGTACCACCGTTTGGATTGCCGAAGAATAGCTTAACTTGGCCACGAGAGCCGAGAGGGAAGCGGACTTGAAGTTCATCAAGCATAGGGAGGGGAGGACGAAGTTAATCGTCCCGAGGAGGAGTCTGACGGAAGACCCGCCACCGACCTCCCCAGTCTTCTTCAACCCTGCCGCATCGCTCAACCGCGACATCAGCGTCGCAGTCACTTCGGCTGGCGGGGGCACCACGTTTTGCGACTCCTTGGCTGGAGTGGGAGCGAGGGGCCTGCGGGTCGCCAAAGAGGTCGAGCGGATTGAAAAGGTCTCGATGGTTGACTTCAACTCAGAGGCGCTGCGCCTGGGTGAGAAAGCGGCAGTCCTCAATGGAGTGAAGCGCAAATGCGAGTTTTCAAAGTCGGAAACATGTTCATACCTCTATTCGAGGTTCGGGCGAGACCAGAAGTTCGACTATGTAGACGTCGACCCCTTCGGGACACCTGTGCGCCAGCTGCAGGCGGCGCTGAGTGCGACCGAGGACGATGGGATTCTCTCGATAACAGCCACGGACACTGCTGTCCTATGCGGCGTCTATCCTAGGGTGTCGCTCAGAAGATATGGGGCCTACCCGCTCAACAACAATTTCCATCACGAAACAGCTGTCAGGATACTGATCGGGGCCCTGGCTCGCCTCGGCGGACCGCTCGACACTGGAATCGAATCGTTGGTCGCACATTCGACAAGGCATTACCTTAGGGTCTTCGTGAGGGTGAAAGTCGGAGCGTCGAAGTCGGATTCGGCGCTGGGTCAATTGGGGTATGTCGCCTGGTGCAGGGCCTGCGGACATCTCACTGAATCTCCCGATATCCAGCGATCCTGCGAGGAATGCGGAGGGAGGGTCAAGGCCGCTGGACCTTTGTGGCTTGGGACTCTGATTGACGACACCCTGGCCGTCGCCGCGGAGAAGGCGGCGAAGAGGGCCGGACTGACTGGTGCGGCAGACGTCCTGGCTTCTCTGGTGGGAGTAGACGTCTTTCCGCCCTGGAGCTATGACATAGACGAGATATGCTCGCTCCTCAAGGTCCCCACAGTGTCTGAATCTGAAGTCAGGAGAAGGCTCGAGAGTTCTGGGTACACGGCCTTCCGCCAGCCTTTCGAGCTGACCGGACTGAAGACCGACGCGGATTTTGAAGAAGTGAAGAACGCCGTTCGGAGCGCCGCGACCGAATCGCGGGTGAAGAGTCTAGCGAGATGACTCGGGCCTGGCAACAAGCTGACGAATGCCTTCGCAATAATAGTAGAGCTCAGAGCTCGCATTCCGACTGGCGGCGGGCTTGATCACCCTCACAACGCTAAACCTCCTTCTGAATTCGTCTCTTACTTCCTGAGCCCTCTCACCTTCGAACAGCTTGAAGAAAGCGCCGCCGCTCGGCTTCAACAATGAAGAGGCAAGTTCAAGGGCTCTTAGGGTAAGTTCGACCTGAGTAGTCTGGTCGAGCTCCCACACCCCGGAGACC
>DATDGE010000109.1:0-7846 GCA_036522255.1 Nitrososphaerales archaeon
TTTCAACGAGCTGCTAGATACGAACATAGAGACTGAGCTCACAGAGAACCTGGTCATCGGACACTTCTCAGAAACGTAGCCGCACCACCTTGGGGCGCACCCTCGAGACCAAAGCCTAGTTGTAGTCCGGCTGGAGTCGACTACCTTTGATTGGATTTTGACCTGGATTTGGCCAATAACGGACCGATTGGCCGACGCCCTCTATGAACGACTACAACTCAGCCCAAGATTGCAAGGAAGAGGAGGAAGGCCGCGGCTGCGAGGACGCTGGCGACCACCCCCTTCAGAACTGACTCGAGCATTGGCACGACAGGTGGGGCCGACTGGGTTGGATCCTTCTTCATGACCTTGTAGGGCCTGGACGCGTTTATCTCTATGAACGCTGTGAAGAATCCGAACATCCCCCCGGCCAAGGACGTAAGGTTGATCAGGTCGGTTTGGACGATGAAGCCAGCCAATACCGGAAGGAACCCCCATGAGAATGCGAACCAAGTGTTGGTGTGAAATCTCCTGCCGAAGAGTTCGAGGTTGTACGCGAGGAGGAAGAAGAGTTCAACGACCCCCACAGGCAGGAGGAGGGGAGCGAATGTCAGGGCATAGTACAGGCCCAAGGCGAGGGCGGGAATGAGACCCGCCATGGCGAGGGCGAGCAGTTGTCGTTTGGAAAGGAAATCCCCCCAGGGCTTGTTTGGTTCCATTGCATCAAGCGAATGAGCGGAAACACCCACGGCGAGTAGGTAGACTATCGCCATCCCCACCATCCTGTCAAAGTGGACTGGGTGAGCAAGAAGTGAGCCAATCAAAACGTAGCTTGCGTTCATTAGAGAGTACGGGAAAAAACTAAGCCCGACGAGAAGCCTGAACCGTCTAGGACCGAAATTGGGCACCCACCATTCGTGCTTACGTGTTTTCTCCTCGTCGGACAAACGTCGGACATCCCGCTTCCTCAACTATTGACCGTTTCGAGATTGGAGACAGGGATAAGGAGACGGGCGGAACGAGTCCTGTGTGCGTCACGAGGGCGACCTCAAGATGAAGGCGACTGCCCTTGAGCTTTTCAAAGGACTGGCGAAGTCTTATGATTTGACCGTCGACCTCGCGACACTATTCCAAGACCGATACTGGAAGAACTGGGTTGCCGAATGGACGTCAGCTCAAGAGGGGGAGATGGTTCTTGACCTTGGGTGCGGCACCTTGCTCTTGGAGGAGCGCCTGGAGCGGCGGCGGTACAGGTTCGTGGGCCTCGACCTGACAGAGAAGATGATCAGAATCGGCCAGACAAAGGACCTCCCTGGCGTTAGACTGCTCGTAAATGGAGATGCAGAGAACCTTCCGTTTCCGGACGGGTCTTTCAGCTCGATTATCAGCTGCTATGTCGTGAAGTACGTCGACCTCGTGAAATTCGCCGATGAGATTGCTCGTGTCGCGAAACCGGGGGCAACTGTGGTCTTGTATGATTTCGTTAGGCCGAGGGGCCCCCTCGCTCCTTTTCTAGAATTGTATGTCCGAGGAGGAATGCGAACGGCCGGTGCCCTCCTAGGGCTCGCCAGAAATGACTCCGCATTCACCTTCGGCAACCTCCCAGCGATAGTGGACGGTTCAGTGTGGGATGCAAGGATTGAACAAGTAATGAAATCCAAGGGTTTCCGGACGCGGGCCCTAAGACGTCTTTCCGGCGGCATTGTCTGCGCGTATTGTGGTGTGAAACGAGCTTAGCGGGGATTTAGCACTGCATGTCGGGAATTCCTTAGCGCAATCATACCCTTCCATCTCGGGACCCTCGGCTACGGGCCCTACATCCGCGCTAGACGCCCTTCAGATACCCGTTGGTCTGGAGCCACTCTGCATGGGCCCTGATGTATCTCCATAGGATGTCGGCCTTGTTATTGTCGAAGTCCCAGGGCGCGATGAGGACGATGTCTCCTTCACGAATCCACATCCTACGCTTCAGTTTGCCTCTGATCCTACTCTGACGAGTGACGCCATCGGCGCACTTCACTATCACCAGGTCGCCGCCCGTCATCTTGATCGCCTTGCCAAGTATCTCTCCCTGCTGAGGCATGACAAGCTCTTTCAGGTTCGCCTCGCTGAGAACCTTTCTCTTACCCAATCAGATTCACCAAGTACAACTGTTGCTTGAACTCCGAAAACGGGCTGATATTATCTGTATCGGCGGAACCTTCGAGGATTGCCCTTCTGGCGCTCCCGATTTCCATGGCGCCACGGCCTAGCGCCCTGGTCCGAGAGTAGGGGCTTTGCTAATTCACGCTTGGCGTCCTCCTGCCTAAAGGGCTTAATCGGGGCCTTGGCCATGGAAGCGATTCTGGCGAAGTCATGCGCCTCGTCGCTGCTTACGAATGTGAATGACTTTCCAGCGTCACCCGCCCTAGCCGTCCTCCCGACCCTGTGGAAGTAGACGGTGGGGTCTTCAGGAACATCGTAGTTGACCACGCAGTCGACCTGTCTGATGTCAAGGCCTCTGCTTGCCACATCGGTGGCCACGAGCACGTCCGCCTTCCCACTCCTGAATAGGCCCATGGAATGGTCTCGTTGGTTCTGGGAAAGGTCTCCGTGAAGGGCGACCACGCTCATAAAGTGCCTTTCGAGCTCGCGCGCTAGTCTCCTCGTTCCATGCCTGGTCCTGCAGAAGACGACCGCGCTCCGCCTGTTCTCCTTTCCAAGAATTTCCAAGAGCAGCGGCAGTTTCTTGTCCCTCTCGACCCTCGCATAAAATTGCTCGAGGGTCTCCGCCGAGGGTTCGTTCTCATCCACCATGACCTTGGTCGGGTCGGCCATGTATCTCTGGGAGAGCTGAACGATGGACCTGGGCATAGTGGCGGAAAACAGGCTCATTTGTCTACCACGTGGGATCCTTTCCAAGATGTAATCTACATCTTCGATGAATCCCATATCCAGCATGACGTCCGCTTCGTCAATGACGATGAACTTGACCGAATCCAGATGCAGCGTGCCCCTCTTTAGGTGGTCGATGGTCCTCCCCGGAGTCCCAACGACGACGTGAGCGCCCCGTCTGAGGGCGTCGAGCTGAACGCCCATGGACTGCCCGCCGTAGATCGTGACAGTCCTTACATGGGTGTAGGCTGCTATCTTCTGTAGCTCCAAAGTGATCTGGACGGCGAGCTCCCTGGTCGGTGCGAGCACGATGGCCTGGACCTTTGGAAGCGTTTGGTCGATGGCCTGGACGAGTGGAATACCGAAGGCGAGTGTCTTCCCTGAGCCTGCTTTGGCCTGTCCTATGAGGTTCTTTCCTTCCAAGAGGGGCCCGATGGCCTGTTCTTGTATTGGGAATGGCCTCCGGTAGCCCGCGGAGTCCACACCCTTCTGGACTGAAGGACTCAGTCTCAATTCGCTGAAGCTGTCCATTTTGTTTTTCCTACCACAATATCAGAGCCACCGCATCTGGCAACCGACGGGTGCCGACCGTAATGACACAGAGATTGAAGTTAACTAAGAACCGACTACTCCTCTATTTAAGACTGAGACCAGGTGTGGCCTTGTCTCGCCCAATTCAGGGTGACCCCAGAGAAGCGGATAAGAACCAGCCTCGGGGGACCAAGGGGTCGTGGGCGAAGCTCAGCTACAGCCCCAGAACATCCGAAGGACCTGTCCTGGGTGTGGCGCGAATGAAAAGCTCTATCGGACTCCAAGGGGACTGCGGTGCGCCGACTGCGTTAAGCAGATGGACTCAGCAGGACTCGGTTTCGGTTAGGCAGGCCGCAGGTACATTTGTCCGTACTCACTCTCAACCTTGCCCTGAACAAATACGCGTTCCATTGGTCCTACCCTGAAATCCTAGCCGACGAACAGGGGCTTTACGCCAAGAACGAGGTCGAAGTCCGTTGGCGGGACGCTACCCCGAGGGAGGCAGTCAACAAGACCCTCATGTATACCGACCTGCTCAAAGAAAGAGGGACCGATGTTTATCATGCTGGGGAATGGGATTGTATCAACCGGGTCGCAAAATCCGCGGGGACGTTGATCATTGCCAAATCTCCCCCCGGCGATGGAACGCTCAACAGCAGCTTCGCTTTGTTCGTCAGGGGCGATTCGCCTGTCCAATCTGCTGCCGACCTCGCAAGGCGACCGGTTGCGATTGAGGAAGGGACCGGGTCCCAGTATGCAGCCATCAACGACCTCGAAGGTCTCATTCCACGTGACGAAATAAAGCTCGCCCAAGTTGGGGAACCTCACAAGAGGCTGTTGGCTCTCCTCGATGGTCAGGTAGAAGGAGCGTCTCTCGTCGGGCCATGGTCCGACATTGCTAAGGCGTTGGGGCTGAGGATGGTTCTCCAGTCGACAAGACAGAACCCAACGACAAGTGTGGTCAGGCGGGATGCTGACTCCGAGCTGCTTCACCGATACTTCAAAGCCACAAATCAGGCGATAGACCTCATCGGCGAGAGTCCGGATGCGTTTCGCGAATCCTACACATGGCGGGTCGAGGCAATCCTTGAGGAAATGAGCCTCGGCGTGCCCGAGGAGACTCTTAGGAAATCCGTTGTAGTCCCTCGCTGGAACAGGTGGGTGAAGTACACGGAGGAAGACTTTGCGACGACCTACGAGTGGATGAGCCAAAGGGGTCTGGCCCCCCGCGGACTGGTTCCGGGGGACAAAGTCGCGAGTCGTGAACTGGACCCATTTTCGTAACACTCCGAGCGCGGGCTGACACATCCTTGGGCTCCTTTTGAGGCGGCCCTTCACGAGAGATGTAATCTGGAGGGTCCAGGACCTAAACTTGGTGGACTAAGTCGCTTTTGATGCGCCTTTGAAGGCGCCTATCTGACTAGGATATGGCGCCGGCCGATTGCGGTGGAGCGGAGGGTGCGGGAACCCCGCCCTCGGGAGACTTGGCAGATTTCATAATCCGCCTTTCCTTGCGCGACCAATAGGCAGCATAGATAGCGAGAAGGGAGGTCGCCCAGATTGCCCAGAATCCTGCACCGTAGTTGGAGGTACCGAAGTTGTATGAAGTGAATATGGCGAAGGGGGAGAGCGTAACCGCAGCGATGGAGATGATTCCAAGAACCGCTGACCACTTGGGGTACGCGCCGATTATCCCCGACAATACGATCAGAATGAAGGCCGCCATGTAGATGTAGGCTAGTTCGGTCAACTGCGTTAGTCCAACTCTCTGGATCGCAGGGAGGGTGGTGATGAAGAGCTTGAACATCGCGAGGAATGAGTCGACGGAGCCACCCGGCCCTTCGGCTATGCTCGATAGAGGTAGGAGGAAAGCCGACAGCAGGGCTACAAGGCCAAGGACCGCGCCAAAGATTTGTCCTCGGTCCATGGACCGCGTGGCCTGTGGGGCACATAAAAGCGCTTACCCAGGTGAGACAGCCTTTCCCCTGGCCCGCTTGGACCTTCCCAGCGCGATGTAGACCAGTGCCAACGTCGCGACTCCGGCAGCGCCCGCCACAGCCAGCCACGCAACAGAGAATGACTGCTGCCGATTCGGAGCAAAGGCGAGCAGACTTCCTGGGACCGCGCTGCTGAAAGCTCCGTAGCTTGGTGAACTTGTGAGTTGAAAGGCGAGGATGTTTCCGGCCGAATCGGATCCCACGGTGACCCCTTCGTAAAGTGGACTACCGACGTGGGTAATTCCCTGAAGGACACCGGTAGAAGCGTCTAGCGCCAGGATGTCTCCGGCCAGGGTCGACGCGAACACAAGTCCTCCGGTTGTGGTTAGCCATCCTCGATAGGGGATTCCTGCGAGCGCGTAGGACCAGTCCACAATCCCTGTGGAAGAATCTAGGGCGTAGATCGTAGTGTTGGCTTTGAGTTGGCTATATTGGAATCCTTTCGCTCCCGAGACTGAACCCCCTATGGCGTTGACTGGTCCGGCGGTGATGAAGGCACAAAAATTGTGCGTGGCAACGAATACTCTTCCCTCTGAGACGGAGATGTCTGACTCGACTCCTCCGTTCACCCCGGGGCACTGCTCGTAGCCTGGAATGGTGCTCACCCAAGCCTGGGTGGCATTGTACTTGCCTGAATTCGAGTAGTCCGCGTTCCCGGTGTTGAGCCTCACCAATGATGGCGGGTTGAATTTCCAGATTTCGTTGCCTGTCCTGGCGTCTATCGCGTATACGTAGCCGTTCTTGCATGCCTTGAAGACGGCGGTTGTCTGCGACCCGGCCAAAGTTATGTTATCGATCGCCACGTTCCATCCGCAATCGAAGTCATAGATGTCGTGCGGTGTCGTCTGGTAGAACCAGACAAGACGGCCGTCAGCCAAGCTGAGGGCCAAAATCGAGTCGGAATAGAGGTTCGGTCCGGTTCTGTAGGTCGCGTTCCAGTCTGGCGAGGGCTGAGATGTGCCGAGGACTACAATGCCATCGGCGGCATCGACTGCGGGCTGCCCCCAGCCTGGCCCGCCCCCGGCCCTCGTGCGGTCACCAATAGTTCCCAGAGTGCCCCAGTCCCCATGGTATGGGATGACGTTCCCATGGCATGGCGGTGGGCAGGAATTTGAGTCCCAGTTCGGGTCTCCCCCGGCAGGGGGGGTGACGTACCAGCGCCAGACCAAGGCCTTCGTTGTTATGTTGTAGGCAGCCACGAATCCCCTTCCTGCGTCGGTCCCCTCGGAAACTGAGCTCGCGGTCCATATCATCAGGTCTCGATAGAAGACAAGAGGCGTCCCCGAGTAGGCGTATTTACCGGCGTTCCCCGGTATGCCTGAGCAGATATTTGTGATTCTCTCGACTTGTTGGCCGGTCACAGAGTTCAGGGCGATTGCTGAACAGTCGGGAAGGCTCAACCAGATGTCCCCAGAATGGTAAGTGAGGCCGTGCACGTGACCGGCCAGGGTGCCAAGCGGAAGGCCGGTCCTGTTCAGGTTGGGGGTGTAAGTCCAGAGCACAGAACCCTTGGCGGCGTCGATTGCGATGACCTCCAGGTCGTTCATTGCAGAGTAGATTATCCCGTTGACTGCGAGGGGGGGCGCTATCGAACCCTGGCCAGTTACGTTCAGGCCCTGGGTCAAGACCGCGGCAGGAAAGGAGAACGACCAGGCTAGGCTCATGCCTTTCGACGTTGCAGGAATGAGCTGGCCCTGACTGACTGTGTTTGTCCCCTGGGGGTTTGCGTTGGTGTTAGTCCAATTCACCAGGGCTCCCGATCCGGCGGTGGGCGGGATCAGAGAGGTGAGCAAGACGGCGGCAAGAGCCAAGACAAGAAGCACCCCCGCTCTCTGTGAGGTCACGTCTTCCTCTCGTCGGGTGCGGGTTATAGTGTTTCAAGCACCTGCCCGCGCATTTATACAAGGGAGGAGGAGCGGCGAAAAACATGCGATGGCCCTTCGTTTACCTGGGGGCTTTGGCCCTCGGGTCGGGCGGGGCTATGAACATACTGCTGGGCCAGCTTCGCTCTGACTTCTTCAGGGCTTATCTCCCCCCCTGGGTGAACGTTTCCTACGGGACGATCGTCCTAGGAGCTTTCCTCGTCATATTGGGTGTAAGTTTGAAACCCAGAAGTCCCGATGTTCTCGGAGCCACGAAGGCTGGGTCACACATGGCCAAGCTCGCGCTGGCCAACACTTTAGGAGCTGCCTGCCTTGTCGCTCCTGTAATCGTTCCTTCTTTCAGGCTTCCTATCCTGCTCACCCAGTGGCCAGGCATCTACATGGTCCTTGCGTATTTCTCCTTCTTGGTCGTTGGTGTCCTGGGGATGGCTGGATGGTCCTCGATGTTCGTTCACCTTCAGGAGACACTCGGCAAGGACGGGATTGGACGCGTCGGCTTCGCCGCACAGGTGCTGTTGACGGAGGTAGGAGTCTACGCACTGGCGATTTCGATGTTCTTCGGAGGCTACGTCGGGAGCTGGC
>DATDGE010000110.1:0-5024 GCA_036522255.1 Nitrososphaerales archaeon
GGCCTTGCCTACCACGTCAAAAATGACGTCGTAGGTCTCGCTGCCTTTGGTAAAATCTTCTTTCGTGTAGTCGACGACCTGGTCTGCTCCTATGGAGCGGAGCATGTCCAATTTTGCTGTGCTGTCAACACCTGTCACCACCGCCCCGAATGACTTTGCAAGCTGAAGAGCCATGGTACCTACGCTTCCTCCTGCACCGTTGATCAGAACCTTTTGCCCCCTCTGGATCCTTGTCCTACTGAGAAGATGAAGTGAATGAAGTCCCCCGGCGGGAACGGCTGCGGCTTCTTCGTACGTCATGTTGACAGGTTTTTTAGCAATCAATCCTTTTTCGGGCAGACAGTCATATTCAGCGTAGGCTCCGAGACGAAATCCGGTGAATGCGTAGACCTGCTCGCCCGTCGCAAACAACTTCACGCTCCTGCCTATTGATTCAATCTCGCCAGCCAGCTCTTGCCCCAGGATTCTCCGTCTTGGTCCAGTGAAACCAAATCCCATTTGCATAAGCAGCCGGAACGGGAGAGGAAAGCCGAGGCTTCGCAGCTCACAGTCTCCTGCTAGTACTGTGGCTGCATGTACTCTTATCAGAACTTCATTGTCCTTGGGAGTTGGTTTTTCCAGTTCCCTCAGTTGCAGAACATCAGGAGGCCCATACTTGGTACAAACGACTGCTTTCATTCTATGTTAGTTCGTCGAGGGTGGTTCATCATGAACAAGTAATATAAGACATACCTTCGAATGAAAACCAATGGCTGATACGGCCTATGAGAATTATCTTCACGCTGAGAAAATACTCTCATACCAAAAGAGTGAGGAGGAACTTATTTGCGACGGCGAAAGGGATTTCCAAGGAGTCCAGCAGGAATCCGAATTCATCTGGACAAGGATTAATCTCCTTTTGAAGAGGACAGGAAAGAGCATCGAGAACGGAGACCTAAGTGGGGCAACCCGTTTGCTGGAACAGGCTGCTTCCCTCTGGAGCAGCCTTACAACGAAGGTCGAGGAGCTGCTGTGGAGGCTTTGGCCCAATGATTTTCAGAAGATAAGAAAAACAATCGGCTCCGGGAGCACTTCGGATTCACCACGTTACCGCGAGTCGGAACGTTTGGCGAAGAGCCTCTGGGGACCATTCACCCACCAATTGGAGAAGAATTCGACTGCGATGCCGCGCCTGCTCAAAATGGAAGACCATGACGACTTGAGAGCCCTACTCAAAGCAATGATGTGGTACGATTACAGGGTGCAGGAATTTGCTATCGCCCACATCTACCTCATGGTTGGAAAGATTGGTGACAAGACGGTGGGACTCAAAGGAGGGACCACCGAATACCTGATTAACAGACAAGGCAATTTTCTTTTTCCAGCGCTCTGGGATTCCATTAACGAAATCTATCAGTAGGTCGCCCATGGAGAATGCTGGCTCTGCCGGTTGGGTAATCCCCACAGCTAGAGCCCAACGAAGCTGACTGAACGCAAGTAATGAAACCGTGAAAGGTATTTATTATCTGAAGGCGAATAGAATTCCATGAAGCCTGCACGGAAGGGCACCCAGAATTCCGCCAAGACCGCCTCTGGGACCAGCAGGAAGTCCAAGGGATTCACGGATGAGGAAAGGGCCGCGATGAAGGAGTGCCTCCAAGACCGACAAGGAGTACATCCAAAGGCAGGCGCTGACGGGGAGACGCTCGTGTTGGAAAAAATCGCAAAGATGTCGGAACCCGACCGCTCGATGGCCAAGCGGGTCCACGCTGTCATCAAAGCGGCAGCTCCATCGCTCGCTCCGAGGACCTGGTACGGGATGCCGGCGTACGCCTTGCCTGGCAAGGAAGGCAAAATCGTCTGCTTCTTCCAAGATGCTGCGAAGTTCAAGGTCAGGTATGCGACGCTGGGATTCAGCGACAAGGCAAAACTCGACGAAGGGAACATGTGGCCCGCCGCCTATGCGCTGAAGGGGTTGACTGCAGCCGAAGAGGCAAGGATTGCTGCCCTCGTGAAGAAAGCGGTTAGCTGAGGACCGACCTCGTCATAGAGCCACGCCCTAAGCAGGATCGCGGAGAGAGTTGTAAGACGGTGCTAAGTGGGCGAAGCCTTGGAGGCTTTTGTCCGACTGGTCACGTACAGGACACACCAGAACACGCTCAATGTGAACGGTGAGATTATCAGGGGAAGAACGTAGCCCCTGACAAAGTCGATGGCAATCCCGCCGGACAAGGCCACCGAGACGGCGAATATGATCACCGCGGCAACCAAAGTCGAGAGGATGGAAATGAATACTACCCTGTGCTCGTCGGCCAAGACCTACAGGCCCTCTTGGTCTACTATAGAAAAGCGTTCATTCGCAATCCAGCCCGCATTCGTGAACATCTTCAACAGGTTCCTGAATTCAGAGCAAATCTGAAAGGAAGTCGTAGAAACTCCAGTAAGGATGATCGACTTCATTCCGCTCGAAGACGGAAAAAGGAGGGAGCGGACGCCGGTGAGGCGCCCGTCGCTTTCTATGCGAGTTCCACTGTGACAGGCACAGGGTTGCGTATGGTGTCCATGACTGGCGAGGTGCTTGAGGCGTGATCGAGGAGCGCCTGAATCTGCTCTCTTGTGGCATCCGCCTTGACCATCGCCTTCACTCTGATATTCTGAAGGCCCGGGCGGATCGTGTCTGAGAGCTTCAGGAATCCTTGGAGGTCTACTTCGCCGTCAATGCTGTACTCGAGCGATTCCACCTTGATGCCCTGAGCTGCCGCTGGGTAGATGAAGGAGACTGTCATGCACCCCGCGAGGGCCGACAGGAGAGCTTCGACTGCATTGGGGGCAGAGTTGGTTCCAAGTAGCACTGGTGGTTCGTCCCCTTCCATGGTGAAGGTTTCTTTTCGGCTGGAATCTTCCTGACCCACGCCGTAGAATGACTTGACGTATCTGGTTGATTTCGCGCCCCCGCGCCACTTGCTGGTGGAGCGGAAGTTGAATTTGGCCAGACTTGGCGTTCCCTTGATTGCGTTGACTGTGCCGACCAGCTGGTCGACGTTTACTCCGTTTTGGGTAGTCATGGACGTGGTGACAGTCCCGCAGTGATATAGCAAGGGCGGGAGGGCTACGCCGGTTTCCTACAATCAAAAGCCGCGAAGCAGCTTATAACGAGCTATGGCCCCTGTAGCCGTCTTGGACTCGATTGATGTTCGAATCTTCTGCGAAATGGCCTTCAGCGAGCAGAGTTACGAACAGTTCGGAGAGAGACATCCAAGTGCTACAGAGATGGGGAGGAAGCTTGTGTTGGATGAGAAGACAGTCAGAGTGAGGGTCAATCGAATGGAGGAATCGGGCTTCATCAAGTACTACCAGGCCTCGCCCAATCTCGCGTTCTTCGGAATGCGCACGGTCAGCCTCTTCAGATTCGAAGCTCTGAATCTCACGACCAAGTATGCAGTCATCAATCACCTGGATGAAATACCCAGGCTGGTAGAGTCTTCAGACTATTTCGGGACTGTCCTGGCAGCGAGCATAGCGGGCGCCACCCCTGAAGAGGCGAAAAGCCAAGCCGAAGACCTCGCTTTGCAATACGAATTAAGCACGACCAAGCTCGGAAGTAGAGGGATCAGGGAACCATCGTCCCAACTTGACACGTTGGATTGGCAAATCGTAAGGGAACTGAGGTATGATGCGAAGTCGACCGACAAGGATCTGGCAGAAGCCCTTTCCGTGACGCAAAGGATGATCGGGTACAGGGTATCAAAATTGTTGGAGTCAGGCGCAGTCCAGATGAGAGCCGTCATTGACCCTCAGAGACAAGCGGGGCTGGTCTTCTACGAGCTCGAGCTCTTGGTAGACTCGCATAAGCAAGGCACTATTTCCAGATGGTTGAAAGAAAAGCACGGCGAAAAGATTTGGAACATACGGTCACTGACTGAGGAGGTCGTCCTCGCAAGTCTCTTCTGCTTCACCCTTGCCGAACCGGAGACATCGGTCATAGAAGCACTAGGGCAAGAAGGGGTCAAACGATGCCTTCTTTTCGTCCTGAAGGAGGTGATAGAACCGAAGCGCCCCAACTGGGTAGATTCACTCGTGGACCTAAGAATGACAGCTCAAGGATCCGGCGAGAAACGCCACTAACGCCTTGGTGTTAGCGCGACTGCGAGTCTCGTTCCGCACTTCGGGACCCTATAGCTGTTTAATGTGCCCCATGATTTCTTCGGGCGTCATCACATTGCCTGGATGGACGTCTCCAAGGTGAATCATAGTGTGTTTCTTAACGTCTTCAGCACCTTGAGGCGAGATGATTGTCCAGCCGCAGGAACATACGTTCATTGCTGCCATGTGAGTGCATCCACACTGACCTATTTAGATGAGTGGGACCGGACTCAAAACAAGTAATCTGCCTTCGCCGGAATCGCGCCTGTTATCAATCAGATGAGCGAGCTGCAAAGTAACACGAATTGGGCTTATCGGAAACAATCGGAGCTCTGAATGAGCTAAATGGGCCGGAAGGGATTCGAACCCTTGGCCTCCCGATTATCAGTCGGGTGCTCTAGCCAAGCTTCTCCCTCGTTTGAGGACTGAGCTACCGGCCCAGAGGTCGGACGCCGTGAGAAACGGTATAATTCCTTTCCAGCCAAGAAGAGCATAAGAAGTGAGGCCCGACTGCCTCGCTTGTGGGCCGGTAGTTCAGCGGTACGAACGTCCGCCTTGCACGCGGAAGGTCGGGGGTTCAATTCCCCCCCGGTCCACCTCCAACACACTGAAACGATATATCAGTCCTGTCGGCCACCGTCTAATGTGACCCAGGAGGAGCTGAGAGTCTCCCAGGCGATGGAGAAGTCCGTTATGGTCGTGGAATTGAACATCACGGCACGAGAGTGCGCAATGGCCATGGCGAAAAGAGGAGTAAGCTGCGCGGTGATAACTCAGAACGGAAGAGCGTTGGGCATTGTGACCGAAAGGGATCTTGTGTCCAAGGTTATGGCAGAGGCGATTGATGCGGAGAAGGTCCTGGTACGGGATATCATGTCGACTCCCCGTATCACGATTTCTCC